>NZ_JBVISA010000005.1:147551-340984 GCF_055575755.1 Kitasatospora sp. NPDC034035
GAAGATGTAGCTGTGCGTGCGCTAGCAGAAGCGCCCACCACACGGGGGGGGGGAAACCTTCTCTACCTCCAAGGGGTGGGGGCAGACCGCCCCCACGGCCGGGGCCCGGCGGCGGACTGGGCCCGCCGCCGGGCCGCCGTGTAGTGTCCCCGCTGAGAGGTGTCGGGAGGGTGCCGTGACGCAGTACGCCGGAGGTGGGCAGGTCCCGCCGCGTCCCGCCGCTCCGCCGGTGCCGCCGGGGGGCGGTACGGGGGTGAACCCCTCGGGAGCGCCGGTCGCGCCGCCGCCTCCGCCGCCGGTTCAGCCCGCGCCGGTTCAGCCCGCGCCGGTTCCGCCCGCGCCGACTCGTTCGCAGGTACCCGTTGCTCCGCCGGCCCCCGGGCAGGCTCCCGCGCCGGCCGCCGGCCCGGCTCCGGCTCCCGCCGCGGTCCCGGCGCCCGCTCCGATGCCCAGCGCGCCGGTTCCCGCAGGAGGCACCGGGCACTTCGTGCTGCCGTCCGGGACGCCGGTCCAGCTGCCCGCCCACCCGCCGCAGCAGCACGCGCCCACCGGCCCGATCGCCGTCCTGCTGATCGGTCCGGCCGGGGCCGGCAAGACCACCGTCGCCCGGTACTGGGCCGAGCGTCGGCCCACCCCGACCGCGCACATCAGCCTGGACGACGTACGGGAATGGGTGCAGTCCGGCTTCGCCAACCCGCAGTCCGGCTGGAACAACGCCTCCGAGGCGCAGTACCGGCTGGCCCGCCGCACCTGCGGCTTCGCCTGCCGCAACTACCTGGCCAACGGCATCTCCTGCATCATCGACGACGCCGTCTTCCCGGACCGCCCGGCGATCGGCCTCGGCGGCTGGAAGCGGCACATCGGCCCCGGCATGATCCCGGTCGTCCTGCTGCCCAGCCTGGACTCCGTGCTGCGCCGCAACGCCCGGCGCAGCGGCAACCGGCGCCTCGGGGACGAGGAAGTGGCACGCATCCACGGGCGGATGGCCGGCTGGTACAACTCCGGGCTGCCGATCATCGACAACTCCTACCTGGACGTGGCCGGGACGGCCGCCGAGCTGGACCGCGTCATCCTGGCCCGGCTGATGGGCATGCCGGTCCGCTGACCTGCGCACCTCGCCGATCCGCTGATCTGTCGATCCGTTGATCCGAGGGGCCGCGGTGGTGTCGGAGCCGGCTGCGATGATGGACATGTCCTCGGGCCCGCCCAGCGGCCCGTCCTGTCCAACGACCCGGGGGAGCTGACGCCCGTGCCGGAAGGCCACATCATCCACCGCCTCGCCGCCGAGAACCGGAAGGCCTTCGGCGGGCGCCCGGTCCGGGTCTCCAGCCCGCAGGGCCGGTTCGCCGACGAGGCCAAGGTGATCGACGGGCAACTGCTCACCGGTGCCGAGGCCACCGGCAAGCACCTCTTCCTCGGCTTCGAGGAGGGCGCCTGGGTGCACATCCACCTCGGGCTCTACGGCGGCTTCGCCTTCGGCACCGGCCCGGCGCCCGCGCCGGTCGGCCTGGTCCGGCTGCGGCTGGAGAGCGAGGACGGCTACGCCGACCTGCGAGGTCCCAATACCTGCGTGCTCGTCACCGACGCCCAGAAGGCCGCCGTCGCGGCCCGCCTCGGCCCCGACCCGCTGCGCGCCGACGCCGACCCGGAGGCCGCCTGGCGCCGGATAGCGGGCAGCCGGACGACGGTCGCCGCGCTGCTGATGGACCAGAAGGTGCTGGCCGGGGTGGGCAACGTCTACCGGGCCGAGGTGCTGTTCCGCCACGGCATCGACCCGCACCGGGCCGGGCGCGACCTCACTCGGAAGGAATGGGACGCGATCTGGGCCGACCTGGTGGCGCTGATGCGCGAAGGCGCCGCGGTCGGCCGGATCGACACCGTCCGTCCCGAGCACACCCCCGAGGCGATGGGCCGCCCGCCCCGCGTGGACGACCACGGCGGCGAGGTGTACGTCTACCGGCGGGCGGCCATGCCCTGCCTGGTCTGCGGCACGGACGTCCGCACGGAGGCGCACGCCGCGCGCAACCTCTTCTGGTGCCCGACCTGCCAGGCGGCCTGAGGCCCTGACCCGGTGGGCCGTTGATCCGGCGGGCCACTGATCCGGTGGGCCGCCGATCCGCACTCCGGCTCGCCGATCCGCCTTCCGGCCCGGTGCCCAGCCCGTAGGCTGGGGCCGGCCGACCGGGCGGAGGGAGCGGGTGGATGGAGCGTCACGAGGTGGCCAACACCGTGTCAGGTGCCACGGTGGGCGGCCATGTGGTGCAGGCCCGGGACATCGGGTCGCTGCACATCCACCCGGCCGGTGCCGATCCGAAGCCGGTGCCGAGGCCTCGTCAGGTACGTGAGCCGCACGGCCCGTTCGTCAACCGTGAGCCGGAACTCGGCGCCCTGATGACGGCGTTGGGTCGGGTCGAGGCGGGCGGACTCGGGCTCGTGGTGTTCACCGGCCTGGGTGGGGTCGGGAAGACCGAGCTGATCGCCAAGTTCACCGAGGAGCACCGGGCGAGCTTCCCGGACGGCGACCTCTACGCGGACCTCCTGGCCTACCGGCACCAGGGCGGGGTGGACCTCCCCGAGCTGCTGGCCGGCTTCCTGCGGGCCCTCGGCACCGAGCCCCCGGCGGCGGAGGCGGAGCGGTTCACCACCTTCCGAACCGTGACCGCCGAGCGCCGCTGTCTGTTCTTCCTGGACAACGTCGAGCACGCGGCCGAGGTCCGGGCACTGCTTCCCTCCAGCGGGCTGGTGGTGGTCGCGAGTCGGCGGCGGCTGCCCGCGCTGCGGACGGACGGCGCGGAGGTGCGGCAGCTCGGGCCACTGAGCGCGACGGCCGGCACCGACCTGGTGCGGGCCTGGCTGGGCTCCGGGCGGGGCACCGACGCGGAGCTGGCGGAACTGGTCGAGCTGTGCGGCGGGCTGCCGCTCGCGCTGAACGCGGTCGGGAGCCAGCTGCTGGACCAGGACCACCTGCCGGTCGACCGGGTGGTGGCCGAACTGCACGACCGGGAGGGCAGGTTGGCGATGCTGGAAGACGAGGACAGTGATCTCGGCGCGACGTACGACCTGGTCTACGAGCGGCTGTCGTCGGAGGCCCGGGCGCTCTACCACCTGATCGGCGTGCACCCCGGCCCCTTCGTGTCGGCCGAACTGGCGCATGCGGTCGGCGTGGCGCGGGCCGGGCAGGCGATCAAGCAGCTGCGGGCCGTCCACCTGGTGGACGAGGTGCTGGACGACGACCGCGAGGCCCGCTTCCGGGCCCACGACGTGGTGCGGCTGCACGCCTACGCCCGGGCGCGCGAGCTGCCCGACCACGAGGAACTCCTCGCCGGCGTCGTGGCGTACTACCGCGGCCGGGCCTCGCTCGCCGACCGTGCGATGGCCAAGCAGCGACTCCGGTTGCAGGACCCGAGCGGCGACGACCTGCCGCGCTTCGCCTCCGAGACCGCGGCCCTGGACTGGCTGTACGCCGAACGGGCGAACTTCCGCGCGGTCGTGGAGGCGGCGGCCGAGCAGGGCTGGCACGGCGAGGTGTGGCGGCTCTGCGAGTCGCTCTGGCTGCTCTACCACGACCGGAAGCTCTTCCAGGACTGGATCGCCACCCACCGGCTCGGCATCGAGTCGGCACAGTGGGACAACCAGCCGGACGCCGTGGTGCGGATGCGCAACCAACTGGCCCGCGCCTACCTCGACCGCAAGGAGTACCCGCTCGCCGCCGAACAGTTCGCGCTCGCCACGGAGCAGGCGCCGCTGGTCACCAACCGCCAGGTCGTCGGCGTGCTCTACGAGATGGACGGCCTGCTGTGTCTGGCCGACGGCCGCCCGGGCGACGCGGTGGAACGGTTCACCCTGGCCCTGGCGGAGAACCGGGGCGACGACCACGGCGAGATCGTCCAGGCCTACCACCTGGCGCAGGCGTTGATCGCCGACGGCCGGCCGGAGGAGGCGCTGGCCGTCCTGGCCGAGGCCACGGCCCAGGCCGAGGAGTCGCACGACAACGACATGCTGATGAAGCTGCCGCTGGTCCGCGCCCGGGCCCACCGGGCGCTCGGACAGCTGGACCTCGCCGTCGCCCAGGCCGAGGACTGCGCCCGGCAGGCCGGGCAGCGCAGCCAGTACGCGAAGGAGGCGCAGGCCCACACCCTGCTGCTCACCCTCGCCGAGGAGCAGGGCGACGAGGAACTGGCGGAACGCAGCCGCGAGCGGCTGCGCCAACTGTCGAGCTAGGCCTTACGGTCCGGGCTCTATGGTCTGGGCCCTACGGTCCGGTACGGAAGGACACCCGGGTGCGGCGCTCGCCGGTGCGGATGGTGAGCCCGTGCTCGGGGAGGGCGGCCGGGTCGCCGCCGTCGGCGAGCCAGCAGGCGACGGCGGAGCCGAGCAGCAGCGGATCGACGCTGGGGGCGGTGCCCGTCCAGTCCGGTTCGGCGCAGGCCGCCAGCAGCAGGCCGGTGCGCAGCCGGAGCAGGTGACGGTCCGGGCCGAGGGCGGCCACCGCGACGGCGAGGCCGGGGAGTTCGGCGGCGGAGTCGGCGAGCCAGCGTTCGGCGGGGCGCTCGGCGTGCACCTCGGTCCGGGCGAGGACCTCGGCCGTGTAGCGCAGGGCGTCGCCGGGGTGCTCGTCGGTGAGGGCGTGGAAGCCCCGTGGGCTGTGGTCCTTCGGGTCGAAGGGGTAGCGCCGCAGGCTGACCTCCGTCCCCTCGCTCGCGCCCTCGACGTCGTAGGCGGTGGGCCGGTCGGCGGCTCCGGGGCCGAGGACGGGCTTGGGGTAGGGCGGCAGGGCCGGTTCGTCCCCTGGTTCGTCCAGTTGCTCCAGGAAGGAGTAGAGCAGCGGGCGCAGCACCCGGGCGGATTCGCCGCGGCGGGCGAGTGAGCGGTCGGTGATCTCGCGCAGGTCGGCGGGGTCCCGGGCCAGAGCCTTCTCGACCTGGGCGGGGAGGTCTCCGTCGGGGTCGAGCACGGGTGCGGCCTGGCCGAAGGCGTAGCTGGGGGAGCGCGGGTCGAGCTCGGCGGCGCCGGTGGCGACGAGCATGGTGGGGCGTTCCAGGGCGGCGCCGTAGAAGGAGACCGAGCCGTGGTCGCCGATCAAGACGTCGGCGGCGACCAGGGCGGCCTGCCAGCCCTGGTGCGGCGGGATCAGGCGCAGGCCCATCCGGCGGGCGGCGTCGAGCAGGGACTCCGGGTCGTGCCGACTCCAGATGTTGGGGTGCAGGACGACGGCCACGGTGTACTCGTCGGCGGGCAGCCGGCGGACCAGGCGCTGGGGCAGGTCGGGGCGGCGGCCGAATAACGAGTGCTCGCTCCAGGTGGAGTTGACGACGACGAGCCGTCGGCCGTCGACGGCGCCGAGTGCGGCGCGGTAGGTGTCGCGGGAGCGTCGGCTGTGCAGCATCCGGTCGAAGCACGGGTCGCCGACCACGTGGGCGACGTCCAGTGCCTCGGGGCAGGAGTCCCGCAGGCGGTCCAGTTGCTCGGGGTGGGAGAGGCCGAGGACGTCCACGAACACCCGCCCGCGGTGGGTGAGTTCGTTGCGGGACAGGCCGGCGGCGCTGACCGTGTCGCCGGTGGACTCGGTCACCAGGCGGTTGTAGCCGGCGCCGTGGGGGAGGACGACGAGCCGGGCGTCCAGGCGGTGCATGGAGGAGTGGACGGCGCAGGCGACGGCCAGGTCGAAGCGGTGCCGGACGGCGTCCTCCCAGTCCAGCACGGTGAAGCCGGGCAGGCCGTGCAGGTACTCGTCGAGGGCGCGGTCGGCGAAGGCGGAGCCGGGGTTGACGGTGAAGTACCGGGCGATGCCGTCGGGGTTCAGCAGGGTGAGGACGTCCAGGACCCGGGTGGCCGAGGTGAGGGTGCGGGCGACCGCCAGCACGCGGGCCTTGACCGGTCGGGTGTTCCAGCGGTCGGCGGGCCAGACGTGGGGGTGGGACGGCACACCATGATCGTACTCATCCGGGGTGGCGCGCCGGGTGCTGTTTCCCGAGTGTCGGTCAGCCCGCCGCTGCGGTGGGCTCGTGATGCTCGGCGGCGGCGCACGCGTCGAGGAGGGGGCGCATGTCCTCGTCCACGAGCCGGTAGCGCACCACACGTCCGTCCTTGTCGCCGGTGACCACGCCGGCCGTGCGGAGCAGCCGCAGGGCCTGGGACACGGCGGTGTCGCGCATGCCGGTGGCGACCGCGAGATCGGTGACGGCGAGCGGGCCGGCCCGGTGGAGGGCGAGCAGCAGGGCGAGCCGTCCGGGGTCGGCGAGCAGGGAGAACCGCTCGGACCAGGACCGGACGTGCGCGGCGTCGCCGATCGCGGCGATGGCCTCGCAGACCCGGTGTCCGTCGATGGTGCGGTGGCCCGCGCGGTCGGCCGGTACGAGATGCATGCGGACATTCTTGCAGGCGGCGTGCTGTGATCCTGGACACCTGCGCAGGTGCGCAGCCTTGCATGGGTCGGGGCGTGGCCCCTACGGTGTTGCCCGCCGTGGTGCTCGGGAAGACCGGTGACGGACCCTCAGGGGTCCGGATTCCGGAGCGGCCCTCGCCACTGTGATCGGGTCACTCCTCCGTCCCCGGAGGAGTGTCGTCCGTACCCACGACGCCACTGGGTGCCTCGCGCACCTGGGAAGGCGGGTACGGACGTCCCGTAAGCCAGGAGACCGGCCACGGCATCTCACGAAGTGATTCCACGAGGTGCTGGAGCGTGATCCGAAGATGACCCTGCCCGAAACCGCCGCCGCAGACGTGAAAGCGGGCGTGAGAACGGTCCCGTCCGTGCTGCCCACCTTCCGGTGGAAGCGCGAGGACACCGTCCGTACGGCCGGGCTGATGGGGGTGATCCTGGCCATGCACGTGGTGGCCTTCGGGACGCTCATCTTCCTGGTCGCACCCGAACGGTACGCGGTCGGTACCCAGGTCTTCGGGGTGGGCCTGGGTATCACCGCGTACACCCTCGGCATGCGGCACGCCTTCGACGCCGACCACATCGCGGTGATCGACAACACCACCCGCAAGCTCATGGCGGACGGCAAGCGGCCGGTCTCGGTGGGCTTCTGGTTCGCCCTCGGGCACTCCTCGATGGTGGTCCTCATGTCCGCCCTGGTGGCGGGCGGCGCGCAGCTGGCGAGCACGCTGATGGACGACGACTCGGCCACCCACAAGTGGCTCGGCATGATCGGGACGACCACCTCCGGCGTGTTCCTCTACCTGATCGGCGCGCTCAACCTGGCGGCGCTGCTCGGCATCATCAAGGTGTTCCGGGCGATGCGGGCCGGGCAGTACGACGAGGCGGAGCTGGAGGCGCACCTCGACTCGCGCGGCTTCATGGCCCGGGTGCTGAACCGGGCGACCCGCTCGATCACCCGGCCCGGGCAGATGTTCCCGGTCGGCATGGTGCTGGGCCTGGGCTTCGACACCGCGACCGAGGTCACCCTGATGGTGATGGCGGGCTCGGGCGCGGCCTCCGGGCTGCCCTGGTACGCGATCGTCTGCCTGCCGCTGCTGTTCGCGGCCGGGATGAGCCTGTTCGACACCCTGGACGGGACGTTCATGAACTTCGCGTACCAGTGGGCCTTCGCCAACCCGGTTCGCAAGGTGTACTACAACCTGACCATCACTGGGCTGTCGATCGCGGTGGCCTTCATCATCGGCACCATCGAACTGATCGGCGTGCTGCACGAGAAGCTCGACCTGACCGACCCGGTGACCGGCTGGATCGCGGACATCTCGCTGGACAACGTCGGCTACGCGATCGCCGGGCTGTTCGTGGTGGTCTGGGCGGTGGCGATCGGGTACTGGAAGCTCGCCCGGGTCGAGAAGCGCTGGGCACCCGAGGGGTCGTGAGCCGGAGGGCATGAGAGTGGCTCATGGGGCCGGGGCATGAGCCGCGCTCATGCGGCAGCGCCATGAGCTCGACTCATGAGGTCGGGCCATGAGGACGGCTCATGCGGCCGCCCCATGAGGACAGCTCATGCGGCAGCGCCATGAGCGTCACTCATGCGGCCGCGAGCAGCACCCGGCCGGAACGGTGGAGATCATCCGGGTCGACGAGGGCGAGCCGGCCCTGGTGCACGACGAGCGCGGACACCCGGTGCCGGTCGGCAGCACGGTCTTCTTCGGCGCCTCCTACCCGCACGTCTGCCGCAACCCGGGGCGGCGGATGCCGGCGCTGACCATGGTGGTCTCCGCCCGGCCGCCGCGCTGACCCCTGTCGTCGCGCGCCGAACGGCGCCTGCCCGAGGTGTCCCGGGGTTCCGTCGGGAGTGCTCGGCGGGCGGTTCGGCCCGGGGGTTCGTAGGCTCGACGCATGGCGGATGCGTACGCGGGTCGGCGGGAGCGGGTGAGGGAGCACTGCAGTGCGGCCGGGGCCGATGCGGCGCTGATCACCCGGGCGGCGAACGTGCGGTATCTGACGGGCTGCGCGCCCTGTGGAGCGACCTTGCTGCTGACCAGGGAGCGGGTGTTGCTCGCGCTGCCGGACGACCTGCCGCCGGACGACTCCGGGGAGCACCTGATCGCCCCGGACGTCCCCCAGCTGCCAGTGGCGGCCGGGGCGGACACCGCGCTGGCCGCCGCGGCCGCCGCGGCGAGCTTCGGGGTGGCGGCTCTGGCGGTGGAGGAGCACGACCTGACCGTCAGCCGCCACCGGGCGGTGGCGGGCCTGGCCGAGCGGGCCCGGTTGGTCGACCTGGGGCAGGTGGTCGAGCGGCTGCGGGTGGTCAAGGACGAGCACGAGATCGCCGATCTGCGGATCGCCGCCGAGATCGCCGACCAGGCGCTCGGCGAGCTGCTGGAGTCGATCCTGGTCGGCCGCACCGAGCGGCACCTGGCGATGGAGCTGGAGCGCCGGATGATCGACCACGGCGCGGACCGGGCCGCCTTCCCGGTGTCGGTCGGCACCGGCAGCCACTCCGGCCAGGCCGCCCACCAGCCGACCGACCGCCGGGTGGAGGAGGGTGACTTCCTGACCGTCGTGATGGGCGCGCAGTACCGCGGTTACGGCGTTTCCACCGCCCGCACCTTCGTGATCGGGGCCGCGCCCGCGCCCTGGCAGGTGGAGCTGCACCGGCTGGTCTTCCGGGCCCAGCGGGCCGGCCGGGAGGCGCTCGGACCGGGCGTGGAGCAGTGCGTACCCGACCGGGCCGCCCGGCAGGTCCTGGAAGCGGCGGGCCACAGCGAGGCCTCGCCGCACCCGGTGGGCCACGGCATCGGGTTGGAGATCCGGGAGGCGCCGCGCCTCGGTCCGTCGGACATGGGTAAACTGGACAGCCGCGTGCCGGTCACCGTCGGCCCAGGGGTTCATCTCCCGGGCAAGGGTGGTGTCCGGATCGAGGACACGCTCGTCGTCCGCCCCCTCGAAGAGGGCGGGCCCGAGTTGCTCACCATCACCACCAAGGAGCTCCTCGCCCTGTGACCGCGGCCGCTCGACGGCCGTGGGCGGCAGGACGCAATCCCTTGGTTCCTTGACAGCTATATCCAGGAGTAAGTGCGCCCGTGGCTTCCACGAACGATCTCAAGAACGGCATGGTCCTCAAGCTGGACGGCGGCAAGCTCTGGTCTGTCGTCGAGTTCCAGCACGTGAAGCCCGGCAAGGGCCCGGCCTTCGTGCGTACCAAGCTCAAGGAGGTCCTGACCGGCAAGGTCGTCGACAAGACCTTCAACGCGGGCACCAAGGTCGAGACCGCCAACGTCGACAAGCGCGGCATGCAGTTCTCGTACATGGACGGCGAGAACTTCGTGTTCATGGACATGGACACCTACGACCAGCTGACCATCGAGAAGGCCGTCGTCGGCGACGCCGCCAAGTACCTGCTGGAGGGCTTCGAGGCCCTGGTCGCCACCAACGAGGGCGCGGTGCTGTACATCGAGCTCCCGACCTCCGTCGAGCTGACCATCGCCGAGACCGAGCCGGGCGTCCAGGGTGACCGCTCGACCGGTGGCACCAAGCCGGCGACCCTGGAGACCGGCGCCGAGATCCAGGTGCCGCTCTTCGTCACCACCGGTGAGAAGGTCAAGGTCGACACCCGCGACGGCAGCTACCTCGGCCGGGTGAAGTAAGTCCGTGTCGGCCGCACGTAGCAAGGCCCGTACCCGGGCCTTCCAGATCCTCTTCGAGGCCGACCATCGCGGGGTCGACCCGCAGCAGGTCCTCGCCGACTGGGTGGCCCGCGCCCGCGAGCCGAAGCCTGACGAGGGCACCCCGCAGATCGGCGAGTACACCATGGAGCTGATCGAGGGGTACGTCCAGCACGCTCGCCGGATCGACGACCTGATCTCGCAGTACGCGGTGGGTTGGACGCTCGACCGGATGCCGATCGTGGACCGCAACGTCCTGCGACTCGGTGCTTACGAGCTGATCTGGGAGGACGGTGTCCCGGACGCGGTCGTCCTGGACGAGGCCGTCGAGATCGCCAAGGAGTTCTCCACGGACGACTCCCCGGCCTTCGTCAACGGCCTGCTCGCCCGCTTCCTGGAGCTGAAGCCGAGCATCCGCCGATAACCGGACGATGCCCCGCAGACGGCCGCCGGACCCGAAATTTCGGGTCCGGCGGCCGTCGCGCGTTTCACCCGCTCGGCGTAAGGTGGGAACCTACTCGTCAGTAACTTGGCGTTCGGAACCACGTGCGAAGGGCAGGTCCCCCCCACATGACCACCGCGACCCGCAGCGAGTTCGACCAGGGCATCGCCCTGACCAGACACCCCGAGGAGGCCGGCCGCTACGAGGCCGAGCTGGGCGCCGGCTGGCAGATCGGTGGCGGGGTGAACGGCGGGCTGCTGCTCGCCGTGGCCGGACACGCGCTGTCGCTGGAGCACGGCACGCACCCGGACCCGGTGTCGATCAGCGGTTACTACCTGTCCGCCTCCACCCCCGGGCCGGCCACCGTCCGCACCGAGGTGCTGCGCGCCGGGCGCGGGCTCTCCACCGGCACCGCCTCGCTCAGCCAGGACGGCGTCGAGCGGCTGCGCGTGGTGGCCAGCCACGGCGACCTCTCCACCGCCGACGGCGAGGTGCGCACCAGCGCGCAGCCTCCGCAGCTGCCGCCGCCGGACCAGTGCATCGGCGTGGAGCACGCGCCCAAGGAGCTGATCGCCCAGGCCGCCCTGCTGGAGCGCTTCGACCTGCGGCTGGACCCGGCGACCGTCGGCTGGGCGCTCGGACAGCCCTCCGGCAACGGGCGGATCCAGGGCTGGTTCCGGCTCGCCGACGGCCGCGAGCCCGACCCGCTGCTGCTCCTGCTGGTCGCCGACGCGCTGCCGCCGGTCACCTTCGACCTCGGCATGCCGGGCTGGGCCCCGACCATCGAACTGACCGTCCACCTGCGGGCCAAGCCCGCCCCGGGCTGGCTGCGCGTCACCCACGCGACCCGCAACCTGGCCGGCGGGTACTTCGAGGAGGACGCCGAGGTCTGGGACGAGTCCGGCCGCTTGGTCGCGCAGTCCCGCCAGCTGGCCCGGGTGCCGCGGTAGCTCCCGACGCCGATGCTATTACCGGTGGTTACATTCCTGTGACACGCCGTACGTGTGCGGCGTGCGGGGGGTGGGGAGGAAGGCGGTCAGCGGCGAGCCCGCCGCCGACCGTCACCGCCGAAGCCAGGAGCCACCGATGAGTCATAAGGGTCGCGCCCGCCGTAACTCCGACTGCACCGCCGGCGGCTCGCGGCCCGTGGTGCGGGCGCCGCACCGGCCGCAGCGGGCCGAGGGGGCCGACCAGGCGTTCGTCATCGGGGTGCTGGCCGACGCGGCGGACTTCGCCCGGGCCCGCGCCTGGGGGATCTCCGACGCCCCCGACTTCGAGCGCTACCTGGCCGACACCGCCGAGCTGCTGGCCGACGCGCTGGAGCGTTTCGAGACCGTCCGGGCCCGGATGTTCCACCCGCAGGACTTCGAGGAGTTCTGCCTGCTCAACGGGCTGGACCCGGCCGAGCCCGCCGCCCGGGACCGCTACCTGGTGAACCCGCCGCTGCAGTCCCAGCTGCTGGCCTATCAGGGCGAGGAGCTGGCCGGGGACTTCGTGCCGCGCCTGGTCCGGGCCCGGGAGAACGGGCTGACGCTCTGCCACGTCGACCTGCTGCTCGACGGGGCCCTGTACGGGGGCGCGGGCGAGCAGGACGAGGAGCACGCGGGCTGGGTGCGCGCCGCCCACCAGCGCGGGAGCGAGGTGTTCCGCCGGATGCTGGTCGGCGCGGGCGCCGGGGTGTACGAGCTGCGCCTGCGGGTGGACGCGCCCGGCGGGAAGCTGACCGCGGCGGCGCGGGTGCTGCAGTGGGAGGACGGCGTGGTGCGGATCAACGACGAGGACCTGGAGCTGGTCTGCGCGGTGCTGTGCGCCGGGCTGGCCCTGGAGCTGCCGGGCGTCGCGGTGCTGCACGGCTTGCAGGGCTCGGCCGCCTCCTGCGGGGAGTACCTGCCGGCCTCCTGGGCGTGGTCGAGCGGCGGGCAGGACTGGGCGCCGGCGGACCGGCCGGTCCGGCTGGACGGGGTGGCGGCGCAGCCCGGCTACAGCCTGGGCACCGTCTGCTGACGAGTGACCCGCCGCGCCCGGACACGCCGCGGCGCGGCCCCCCGTTCGGGGTGCCGCGCCGTGACGTTTCTGCTTCCCAGCACGGGTGAAAAGCATGCTGGAAGCTGCAAGGATCCGCTGGCGGGAGCCGGTGCGGTGAGCCTCAGCTCGCGTCCTCCTCGCGCACCGCACGGCGCGCGTCGGGGTTCAGCACGCCCCAGGAGATGAGCTGCTCGGTGAGGATCGACGGCGACTGGTCGTAGATGACCGCCAGGGTGCGCAGGTCGTCCTGGCGGATCGACAGCACCTTGCCGTTGTAGTCGCCGCGCTGGCTCTGGATGGTCGCCGCGTAGCGCTGCAGCGGGCCGGCCTTCTCGGAGGGGACCTGGGTCAGTCTCTCCAGGTCGAGGACCAGGCGCGGCGGCGGCTCGGCCGCGCCGCCGGGGGTGCCGCCGGGCAGCAGCTCCTGCACCGGGACGCCGTAGAACTCCGCCAGTTCGGCCAGCCGCTGCACGGTGACCGCACGGTCGCCGCGCTCGTACGAGCCGACGACGACTGCCTTCCAGCGCCCCTGGGACTTCTCCTCGACACCATGCAGGGAGAGACCCTGCTGAGTGCGGATCGCTCGGAGCTTGCCTCCGAGTTGCTTCGCGTAGTCGCTGGACATTGATCTCCCCGGACGAGATTGCTTCGCGTTCAGTGGTGGGTCACGGGCGATTGTCGACGCCGTTACCGGTGGGTTCGAACTCCGTCTCGTAACTCACTGTGAGGTTACGTAGAGTAAGGTAGTTGCGTCAAGCCGAATGGGGCAGTCGTGCGAATGGCCCGCATCGTCGGCGCGTCCGGGGTGTTAACCCCCGGAAGCGGAATGGTGGACTTCTGTTTGCCGTCCCGGGCGCTGCTAGGATGACCCGAAGCCCACGCCGACCCGGCGGGGGCGATCCCAGACATCCTTTAAGGCCCGTCCAGTGAGGCGGGGAAGGAGGTCCGCTTCGGCATGACCGCACACCGAGAACCCACGCTGCAGGAACCGACGCCGCGGCCGCCGCACCAGGTGCTGGACGGCACGGACATCGCCCGGGTCATCACCCGGATAGCACACGAGATCGTCGAGCGCGCCAAGGGCGCGGAGGACGTCGTGCTGCTCGGCATCCACACCAGGGGCGTCCACCTCGCCCGCCGCCTGCACGGCCGGCTGGCCCAGATCACCGGGCGCGAGATCCCGCTGGGCACCCTGGACATCACCATGTACCGGGACGACCTGCGGCTGAAGCCCGCCCGGGCCCTGGAGCACACCGAGATCCCGCCCGGCGGCATCGACGGCAAACTCGTCGTCCTGGTCGACGACGTGCTCTTCTCCGGCCGCACCATCCGCGCCGCGCTCGACGCGCTGAACGACATCGGCCGGCCGCGCGCCGTCCAGCTCGCCGTCCTGGTCGACCGCGGCCACCGCGAGCTGCCGATCCGCGCGGACTACGTGGGCAAGAACCTCCCCACCTCGCTGCGCGAGGCCGTGCAGGTGCGCCTCTCCGACAGCGACGGCGTGGACGCCGTCCTGGTCGGGGACCGCGACTTCGCGTCACGCTCCTCGCAGGCCATGGCCGCCAAGCCGTCCGAACCGCACCTCCCGGAGTAACCCGCGTGAAGCGCCACCTCGTCTCCGCCGCCGATCTCAGCCGCGACGACGCGCTGCTGATCCTGGACACCGCCGAGGAGCTGGCCCAGCTCTCCGGCCGGGCCGTCAAGAAGCTGCCCACGCTGCGCGGCCGTACCGTCGTCAACCTCTTCTTCGAGGACTCCACCCGGACGAAGACCTCCTTCGAGGTCGCCGAGAAGCGCCTCTCGGCCGACGTCATCAACTTCTCCGCCAAGGGCTCCTCGGTCTCCAAGGGCGAGAGCCTCAAGGACACCGCGCTGACCCTGCAGGCCATGGGCGCCGACGCGGTGGTCATCCGCCACCACGCCTCGGGCGCGCCGGCCCGGCTGGCCCAGTCCGACTGGCTGCACGGCAGTGTGATCAACGCCGGTGACGGCACCCACGAGCACCCCACCCAGGCACTGCTCGACGCCTTCACCATGCGTCGCCACCTCAACCCGGGCGCCGGCCACGATCTCGCGGGCCGCCGGGTGACGATCGTCGGCGACGTCCTGCACAGCCGGGTCGCCCGCTCCAACGTCCACCTGCTGAACACCCTCGGTGCCCAGGTCACCTTCGTCGCCCCGCCGACGCTGCTGCCGATCGGCATCCGGAACTGGCCCTGCGAGGTCAGCTACGACCTGGACAGCGTGCTCCCCAAGACGGACGCGCTGATGATGCTGCGGGTGCAGCGCGAGCGGATGAACGCCGCGTTCTTCCCGACCGAGCGCGAGTACAGCCGCCGCTACGGCATGAACGGCCTGCGGCTGGCCCAGCTGCCGGAGCACGCGATCGTGATGCACCCCGGCCCGATGGTCCGCGGCATGGAGATCACCGCCGAGGTCGCCGACTCGCCGCGCTGCACCGCGGTCGAGCAGGTCGCCAACGGCGTCTCCGTCCGGATGGCCGTGCTCTACCTGCTGCTCGGCGGAGCCACCCTCGCCGACGCCCCCGCCGACGCCCCCCGCACCGAGACCGTGGAGACCGCTCAGTGACCACCTACCTGATCCGCAACGCCCAGATCCTCGGCGGCGCCCCCCAGGACCTCCTCCTCGCCGACGGCGTGATCAAGGAGATCGGTACCGGCCTGACGGCCGAGGCGGACATCGAGATCGACGCCACCGGGCTGGTCGCGCTCCCCGGCCTGGTCGACCTGCACACCCACCTGCGCGAGCCCGGCCGCGAGGACGCCGAGACCGTGCTCACCGGCACCCGGGCCGCCGCGATGGGCGGCTTCACCGCCGTGCACGCGATGGCCAACACCACCCCGGTGGCCGACACCGCCGGCGTCGTCGAGCAGGTCTGGCGGCTCGGCCAGGAGGCCGGCTACTGCGACGTGCAGCCGGTCGGCGCCGTCACCGTCGGCCTGGAGGGCAAGAAGCTCGCCGAGCTCGGCGCGATGCACGAGTCCGCCGCCAACGTCCGGGTCTTCTCCGACGACGGCAAGTGCGTGGACGACGCGGTGCTGATGCGCCGCGCCCTGGAGTACGTCAAGGCCTTCGACGGCGTCGTCGCCCAGCACGCCCAGGAGCCGCGGCTGACCGAGGGCGCCCAGATGAACGAGGGCCAGGTCTCCGGCGAGCTCGGGCTCGGCGGCTGGCCGGCCGTCGCCGAGGAGTCGATCATCGCCCGCGACGTGCTGCTCGCCGCGCACGTCGGCTCCCGGCTGCACGTCTGCCACGTCTCCACGGCCGGCTCGGTCGAGATCATCCGCTGGGCCAAGGCCAAGGGCTGGGACGTCACCGCCGAGGTGACCCCGCACCACCTGCTGCTCACCGACGAACTGGTCCGCTCCTACGACCCGGTGTACAAGGTGAACCCGCCGCTGCGCACCGCCGAGGACGTCCAGGCGCTGCGCAAGGCGCTCGCCGACGGCACCATCGACGCCGTCGCCACCGACCACGCGCCGCACCCGGCCGAGGACAAGGACTGCGAGTGGGCCGTCGCCGCGATGGGCATGGTCGGCCTGGAGACCGCGCTGTCGGTCGTCCAGCAGACCATGGTCGATACCGGCCTGCTGAACTGGGCGGGCGTCGCCGACCGGATGTCGCACCGCCCGGCCCGGATCGGCCGTCTCACCGGGCACGGCCGGCCGATCTCGGTGGGCGAGCCTGCCAACCTGGTGCTGTTCGATCCCGCGTACCGTGGTGCCGTGAACCCGGACAGCTTCGCCACCCGCAGCCGTAACACCCCCTACAAGGGCCTGGACCTGCCCGGACGGGTGCACGCCACCTTCCTGCGCGGGCGCGCCACCGTGCTGGCCGGCGAGCCGGCCGAGCGGGACGGCGCGCAGTGATGGACTACGCCACCCTCGCCAAGGAACAGGCGAAGGTCACCAACTGGCCCGGGTACATCGGCTGGTCCGTCGGCCTGCTGATCCTGATCGGCCTCGTCTACTGGCTGATGCGCCAGGGCTGGAACTGGCGGCGCACCCTGCAGTCCGGGATCCCGCCGCTGCCCGCCGTGCCCGACCGGGCCGGGCGCACCATCCTGGAGACCAGCGGCCGGTACCACGGCACGACCACCGCCGGGAACTGGCTCGACCGGGTCGTCGCGCACGGCCTGGGCACCCGCAGCCGGGCCGACCTCACCCTCGGCGAGGACGGCCTGCTGGTCCGCCGCCCCGGCGACGTCGACCTCTGGATCCCGGCCGCGAACCTGGCCGGTGCCCGCACGGACTCCGGGATCGCCGGCAAGGTCGTCCCGTCCGGGCTGCTCGTCGTCACCTGGACGCTCCCCCAGCCTTCGGCCGGGGGGACCCCCATGGGCACCATTGAGCTGGACTCCGGCTTCCGGGCCGACCACCCCGACGAGCACGCCGCCTGGGTCGAGGCGATCGCTCACCTTGCCACACGTACGCAGACGAAGATGACGGAAGAGGCCGCGCAATGACCGCACCTGCCCCCACCACGCAGCGCCGACGGCGGGAGCGTGTCGCCGCCGTGCTCGTCCTGGAGGACGGCCGGACCTTCCGCGGCCAGGCCTACGGCGCGATCGGCGAGACCTTCGGCGAGGCGGTCTTCAACACCGGCATGTCCGGCTACCAGGAGACCCTGACCGACCCGTCGTACCACCGCCAGGTGGTCGTGATGACCGCCCCGCAGATCGGCAACACCGGCTGGAACGACGAGGACGACGAGTCCCGGCAGATCTGGGTCGCCGGCTACGTCGTGCGCGACCCCGCCCGGATCGCCTCCAACTGGCGCTCGCGCCGCTCGCTCGACGAGGAACTGGTCCGCCAGGGCGTCGTCGGCATCAGCGGCATCGACACCCGCGCGCTGACCCGCCACCTGCGCGAGCGCGGCGCGATGCGCTGCGGCATCTTCTCCGGCGAGACGCTGGCCGACCCGGCCACCCTGCTCGCCCGGGTGCAGCAGTCGCCCGAGATGAAGGGCGCCGACCTGTGCGCCGAGGTCGCCACCACCGAGCCGTACGTGGTGCCCGCCATCGGTGAGAAGAAGTTCACCGTCGCCGCGCTGGACCTCGGCATCAAGGCGATGACCCCGCAGCGGATGGCCGAGCGCGGCATCGAGGTGCACGTGCTGCCCGCGAACTCCACCCTGGAGGACGTCTACGCGGTCAACCCGGACGGCGTCTTCTTCTCCAACGGCCCGGGCGACCCGGCCACCGCCGACCACCAGGTCGCCGTGGCGCAGGGCGTGCTGGAGCGCAAGACCCCGTTCTTCGGGATCTGCTTCGGCAACCAGATCCTCGGCCGCGCCCTGGGCTTCGGCACCTACAAGCTCAAGTACGGCCACCGCGGCATCAACCAGCCGGTGCAGGACCGCACCACCGGCAAGGTCGAGGTGACCGCCCACAACCACGGCTTCGCCGTGAACGCCCCGCTGGACAAGGTGAGCGACACCCCGTACGGGCGGGTCGAGGTCTCCCACGTCTGCCTGAACGACGACGTGGTCGAGGGCCTGCAGGCGCTCGACGTCCCCGCCTTCAGCGTGCAGTACCACCCCGAAGCGGCCGCCGGTCCGCACGACGCCGCCTACCTGTTCGACCGCTTCGTGAAGCTTCTGGAGGGCCAGCGTGCCTAAGCGCACTGACATCAAGTCCGTCCTGGTGATCGGCTCCGGCCCGATCGTGATCGGCCAGGCCGCCGAGTTCGACTACTCGGGTACGCAGGCGTGCCGGGTGCTCAAGGCCGAGGGCCTGCGGGTCATCCTGGTCAACTCCAACCCGGCCACGATCATGACCGACCCGGAGATCGCCGACGCCACCTACGTCGAGCCGATCACCCCGGAGTTCGTCGAGAAGATCATCGCCAAGGAGCGCCCCGACGCCCTCCTGCCGACCCTCGGCGGCCAGACCGCGCTCAACACCGCGATCTCGCTGGACGCCAACGGCGTGCTCGCCAAGTACAACGTCGAGCTGATCGGCGCCAAGGTCGAGTCGATCCACAAGGGCGAGGACCGCGAGCTCTTCAAGGGCGTCGTCGAGGCCGTCAACGCCAAGATCGGCCACGGCGAGTCCGCCCGCTCGGTCATCTGCCACACCATGGACGAGGTGCTGGCCGGCGTCGACACGCTCGGCGGCTACCCGGTCGTCGTGCGCCCCTCCTTCACCATGGGCGGCGCCGGCTCCGGCTTCGCCCACGACGAGGAGGACCTGCGCCGCATCGCCGGCCAGGGCCTGACCCTCTCGCCGACCACCGAGGTGCTCCTGGAGGAGTCCATCCTCGGCTGGAAGGAGTACGAGCTGGAGCTGATGCGCGACAAGCAGGACAACGTCGTGGTCGTCTGCTCCATCGAGAACTTCGACCCGATGGGCGTGCACACCGGTGACTCGATCACCGTCGCCCCGGCGATGACCCTCACCGACCGTGAGTACCAGATCCTGCGCGACGTCGGCATCGCCGTCATCCGCGAGGTCGGCGTCGACACCGGCGGCTGCAACATCCAGTTCGCCGTCAACCCCGAAGACGGCCGGGTCATCGTCATCGAGATGAACCCGCGGGTGTCCCGCTCCTCGGCGCTCGCCTCCAAGGCCACCGGCTTCCCGATCGCCAAGATCGCCGCCAAGCTGGCCGTCGGCTACACCCTGGACGAGATCCCCAACGACATCACCGAGGAGACCCCGGCCTCCTTCGAGCCGACCCTCGACTACGTCGTGGTCAAGGTGCCGCGGTTCGCGTTCGAGAAGTTCCCGAGCGCCGACGCGACGCTGACCACCACCATGAAGTCGGTCGGCGAGGCCATGGCCATGGGCCGCAACTTCCCCGAGGCGCTGCAGAAGGCGCTGCGCTCGCTGGAGAAGAAGGGCTCCCAGTTCTCCTGGACCGGCCCGGTGGGCGAGAAGGCCGCGCTGCTGACCAAGGCCGGCGTGCCGACCGACGGCCGGATCAACACCGTGATGGAGGCGATCCGGGCCGGCGCCACCCCGGAGGAGGTGTTCGAGGCCACCAAGATCGACCCGTGGTTCGTCGACCAGCTCTTCCTGCTGGACGAGATCGCCGGCGAGCTGGCCGACGCCGCCGAGCTCACCCCCGACCTGCTGCGCCACGCCAAGCGCCACGGCTTCTCCGACCAGCAGGTCGGCGAGATCCGCGGCCTGAAGCCGGACGTGGTCCGCGAGGTGCGCCACGCCCTCGGCATCCGCCCGGTGTTCAAGACCGTCGACACCTGCGCCGCCGAGTTCGCCGCCAAGACCCCGTACTTCTACTCGTCCTACGACGAGGAGAACGAGGTCGCCCCGCGCACCAAGCCCGCCGTGATCATCCTGGGCTCCGGCCCGAACCGCATCGGCCAGGGCATCGAGTTCGACTACTCCTGCGTGCACGCCTCCTTCGCGCTCGCCGATGCCGGGTACGAGACCGTCATGGTCAACTGCAACCCGGAGACCGTCTCCACCGACTACGACACCTCCGACCGGCTCTACTTCGAGCCGCTCACCCTGGAGGACGTGCTGGAGATCGTCCACGCCGAGCAGCAGGCAGGCCCGCTCGCCGGTGTGATCGTCCAGCTCGGCGGCCAGACCCCGCTGGGCCTGGCCCAGGCGCTCAAGGACAACGGCGTGCCGATCGTCGGCACCCAGCCCGAGGCGATCGACCTCGCCGAGGAGCGCGGCGCCTTCGGCCGCGTCCTGCGCGACGCCGGCCTGCCCGCGCCCAAGCACGGCACCGCCTTCTCCTTCGAGGAGGCCAAGGCGATCGCGGACGAGATCGGCTACCCGGTCCTCGCCCGCCCGTCCTACGTGCTCGGCGGCCGCGGCATGGAGATCGTCTACGACGAGGCCTCGCTCGCCTCCTACCTGGAGCGGCACGCCGGTCTGATCTCCGAGCACCCGGTGCTCATCGACCGCTTCCTGGACGACGCGGTGGAGATCGACGTCGACGCGCTCTACGACGGCACCGAGCTCTACCTCGGCGGCGTCATGGAGCACATCGAGGAGGCCGGCATCCACTCCGGCGACTCCGCCTGCGCGCTGCCCCCGATCACCCTCGGCGGCCACGACATCAAGCGCCTGCGCGCCTCCACCGAGGCCATCGCGCGCGGCGTCGGGGTGCGCGGTCTGATCAACATCCAGTTCGCCCTCTCCGGCGACATCCTGTACGTCCTGGAGGCCAACCCGCGCGCCTCCCGGACCGTCCCGTTCACCTCCAAGGCGACCGCCGTGCCGCTGGCCAAGGCCGCCGCCCGGGTCTCGCTCGGCGCCACCATCGCCGAGCTGCGCGCCGAGGGCCTGCTCCCGGCCGAGGGCGACGGCGGCACCCTGCCCGCCGACGCGCCGATCGCGGTCAAGGAGGCCGTGATGCCGTGGAGCCGCTTCCGCGACGTGCACGGCCGCGGCGTGGACACCGTGCTCGGCCCGGAGATGCGCTCGACCGGTGAGGTCATGGGCATCGACAAGGTCTTCGGCACCGCCTACGCGAAGGCCCAGGCCGGCGCCTACGGCGCGCTGCCGACCAAGGGCAAGGTCTTCGTCTCGGTCGCCAACCGCGACAAGCGCAACCTGGTCTTCCCGGCCCGTGCGCTCGTCAGCCTCGGCTTCGAGGTGCTCGCCACCGCCGGCACCGCCGAGGTGCTGCAGCGCGGCGGCATCCCGTCCACGCTGGTGCGCAAGCACAGCGAGGGCGAGGGTCCCAACGGCGAGAAGACCATCGTCCAGCTGATCCACGACGGTGAGGTCGACCTCATCATCAACACGCCGTACGGCACCGGTGGCCGCCTCGACGGCTACGAGATCCGCACCGCGGCCGTGGCCCGCGCGGTGCCCTGCCTGACCACCGTCCAGGCGATGGGCGCGGCCGTCCAGGGCATCGACCGGCTGCTGCGCGACGAGGTCGGGGTGATGTCGCTCCAGGAGCACGCCGAGCTGATCAACGCCGGCCGCAAGTAGCACCACCGTAGTGGGGGGCACCGAAGCCAGTCGGGTGCCCCCCACTCTTGTGCCCGAATCCGTTTTTCGCTGCGGGAGTTGAACCACCCTTGTACAAGCTTCTGTTCGACCTGGTCTTCAAGAAGATGGACCCCGAGAAGGCCCACCACCTGGCCTTCTTCTGGATCCGGCTCGCCTCCTCGGTGCCCGGCCTGCGCACCCTGGTGCGGCTGGTGCTCGCCCCGCGCGACCGCGCCCTGCGCACCGGCGCCCTCGGCCTCGACCTGCCCGGCCCGTTCGGCCTCGCGGCCGGCTTCGACAAGAACGGCGTCGGCATCGACGGCCTGGCCATGCTCGGCTTCGACTACGTCGAGATCGGCACCATCACCGGCGAGCCCCAGCCCGGCAACCCCGCGCCCCGGCTGTTCCGCCTGGTCGAGGACCGCGCGCTGATCAACCGGATGGGCTTCAACAACCAGGGCTCGGCCCGGGTCGCCGCCCGCCTGGCGGCCCGCCCGCACACCAGCTCCACCCCGGTGATCGGCGTCAACATCGGCAAGACCAAGGTCGTCGAGGAGGCCGACGCGGTCGCCGACTACGTCAAGTCCACCGAGCGGCTGGCCAAGTACGCCGACTACCTGGTGGTCAACGTCAGCTCGCCGAACACCCCCGGGCTGCGCAACCTGCAGGCCGTCGACCACCTGCGCCCGCTGCTCACCGCCGTCCGCGAGGCCGCCGACCGCACCACCGCGCACCACGTGCCGCTGCTGGTCAAGATCGCCCCCGACCTGGCCGACGAGGACGTCGACGCGGTCGCCGACCTCGCCCTGGAGCTGGGCCTGGACGGCATCATCGCCACCAACACCACGATCGGCCGCGAGGGCCTGCGCACCGACGCCGGGCGGGTCGAGGAGATCGGCATGGGCGGCCTGTCCGGCGCCCCGCTCAAGGCCCGCGCCCTGGAGGTCCTGCAGCGGCTGCGCGCCCGGACCGAGGGGCGGCTGACCCTGGTCTCGGTCGGCGGCATCGAGACCGCCGAGGACGCCTGGCAGCGGATCGTCCACGGCGCCGACCTGGTCCAGGGCTACAGCGCCTTCATCTACGAGGGCCCGCTCTGGTGCCGGAAGATCCACCGGGGCCTGTCCGCCCGGCTCCGGGCCGCGGGCTTCCGCGACCTCGCCTCGGCGGTCGGCAGCGCCGTGCGCAGTTCGTGAGCGACCCGGCTCCCGGCACGACCCGACGACCCGTACGACCCTCGGACCATTCGGAAAGGACGACATGACCCTCGCCCCGTTCGGCGCCCGGCTGCGCCAGGCCCTCGACACCCGCGGCCAGCTCTGCGTCGGCATCGACCCGCACGCCTCCCTGCTCGCCGCCTGGGGGCTCGGCGACGACCTCGCCGGGCTGGAGACCTTCAGCCGCACCGTGGTCGAGGCGCTGGCCGACCGGGTGGCCGTCCTCAAGCCGCAGGCCGCCTTCTTCGAGCGCTTCGGCAGCAAGGGCGTCGCGGTGCTGGAGAAGACCGTCGAGGAGGCCCGGGCGGCCGGCGCGCTGGTCCTGATGGACGCCAAGCGCGGCGACATCGGCTCCACCATGGCCGCCTACGCGGAGGCCTTCCTGTCGCCCGCCAGCCCGCTGTTCTCGGACGCCGTGACGGTCAGCCCGTACCTGGGCTTCGGCTCGCTGCGCCCGGCCCTGGACCTGGCCCGGGAGCAGGGCTGCGGCGTGTTCGCGCTGGCGCTCACCTCCAACCCGGAGGGTGCCGAGGTGCAGCGCGCGGTGGGCGCGGACGGCGAGTCGGTCGCGGCCTCGGTGCTGCGGCAGCTGGCGGCCGAGAACGCGGGCGCCGCGCCGCTGGGCTCCTTCGGCGCGGTGGTCGGCGCGACGCTGGCCGACGCGGGCGTCGAGCTGGCCATCAACGGCCCGCTGCTGGCCCCGGGGATCGGCGCCCAGGGGGCGACCATGGCGGACCTGCCGCGGGTGTTCGGTGCGTCGGTGATCAACGTGGTGCCCAGCGTGAGCCGGGACGTGCTCAAGCACGGGCCCTCGGTGCCGGCGCTGCGGGAGGCGGCGGACCGCTTCGTCGGCGAGTTCGCGGACGCGGTCAAGTAGCCGCCCGGTGACCCTGTGGAGTGTCCGCAGGGTGGCGACGGCGCCGCGGAGTTGACGTGAGCGCCGTCACATCGGGACTGTCAAAGTCTCGCAATCGCGGTCATTTTGCCCTGGAAAGTCCTGGTCGGCCTTGGCTGACCAGGACTTTTCGTGTTCTTTTCCTGACGTGGCGCCGCAATACGGGTAGTGTCCGGCGATAGGTCATCGGCGAGCCGTGATTTTCGCGGCTCCCGCAGGTCAGGGCCTTGTGGTTCCCCTTGCGGACGGTCTCCTGGGTACCAAACCAGTCCTAGCTCAATTCCTTCCATCCACACCTGAGGTGAATGGCGTGGCTCTTCCGCCCCTTACCCCTGAACAGCGCACCGCCGCGCTCGCCAAGGCCGCCGAGGCTCGCCGGGAGCGCGCCGAGGTCAAGAACCGACTCAAGCACTCCGGCGCCTCCCTGCACGAGGTGATCAAGGCCGGCAAGGCCGACAACGACGTCATCGGCAAGATGAAGGTCTCGGCCCTGCTGGAGTCGCTTCCGGGCGTCGGCAAGGTCCGTGCAAAGCAGATCATGGAGCGCCTCGGCATCAGCGAGAGCCGGCGTGTCCGGGGTCTCGGCACGAACCAGATCGCCTCCCTGGAGCGGGAGTTCGGCGGGGGTGCCGCCTGACCGTGCCCCGGTGGTCCCGTCATCGTCCGCGATCCGGGATAATCGGTGCATGAGTGAGCGTCCGCGGCTGACCGTGCTCTCCGGCCCCTCGGGGGTCGGCAAGAGCACGGTCGTCGCTCATATGAGGAAGATGCACCCCGAGGTCTGGCTCTCGGTGTCGGCGACGACCCGGCACCCGAGGCCCGGCGAGAAGAACGGGGTCCAGTACCACTTCGTCGACAACGACGAGTTCGACAAGCTGATCGCCAACGGCGAGCTGCTGGAATGGGCCGAGTTCGCCGGGAACCGCTACGGCACCCCGCGCGCGGCCGTGCTGGAGAAGCTGGAGCGCGGCGAGCCCGTGCTGCTGGAGATCGACCTGCAGGGCGCCCGGCAGGTGCGCGAGTCGATGCCCGAGGCGCAGCTCGTCTTCCTGGCCCCGCCGAGCTGGGACGAGCTGGTCCGCCGGCTGACCGGCCGGGGCACCGAGTCGCAGGACGTGATCGCGAAGCGGCTCGACGCCGCCAAGGTCGAGCTCGCGGCCGAGACCGAGTTCGACACGACCCTTGTCAACACCTCCGTCGAGCAGGTAGCGGCCGAACTGCTAGCCTTGCTCGGTGTAGCCTGACCTGTCTGTCTTTTCCACCCTTTCGGAAGGTTTTCGCGTGTCCTCTTCCATGACCGCGCCCGAGGGCATCATCAACCCGCCGATCGACGAGCTGCTCGAGGCTACCGACTCGAAGTACAGCCTCGTGATCTACGCCGCCAAGCGCGCGCGCCAGATCAACGCGTACTACTCCCAGCTCGGTGAGGGCCTGCTGGAGTACGTCGGCCCGCTGGTCGACACCCACGTGCACGAGAAGCCGCTGTCGATCGCGCTGCGCGAGATCAACGCGGGCATGCTGACCGCCGAGGCGGTCGAGGCTGCCTGAGGCGGTCGGTGATTTCGGGAGGGCCCGGCGGAATCGTTTCCGCCGGGCCCTCCCGTTTGTGTCGGCGGGCCCTCCTGTCGTGTCGGCTTGTGTCGGCGGAACCTCCTGTCGTGTCGGCGGGCCCGTCGGTCGTGCCGCAGGGGGTGGGGCACTGCGCGGGCGGCAGCTGAGGGGCCGTAGGGTGGGCGGGTCCCGATGCGGAGAAAGGCCGGGTAAATGAACGCTGGTGCGGACGCCCCCCGTGTGGTCCTCGGTGTGAGCGGCGGGATCGCCGCGTACAAGGCGTGCGAGCTGCTGCGCCGGTTCACCGAGTCCGGTCACCAGGTCACCGTGGTGCCCACCGAGGCGGCGCTGCACTTCGTCGGCGAGGCGACCTGGGCCGCGCTGTCCGGCCGCCCGGCCGCCACCGAGACCTGGGAGCGCGTGCACGAGGTGCCGCACGTGCGGATCGGGCAGCAGGCCGACCTGGTCGTGGTCGCCCCGGCCACCGCCGACCTGATCGCCAAGGCCGCCCACGGCCTCGCCGACGACCTGCTGACCAACACGCTGCTCACCGCCCGCTGTCCGGTCGTCGTGGCGCCCGCCATGCACACCGAGATGTGGGAGCACCCGGCCACCCGGGACAACGTCGCCACGCTGCGCCGCCGGGGCGTGATCGTGCTGGAGCCGGCTGTCGGCCGGCTCACCGGCAAGGACACCGGCAAGGGACGCCTGCCCGAGCCGTCGGCGATCTTCGACGCCTGCCGGGCCGTGCTGCGCCGCGGCGGGGCGGTGCCGACCGACCTCGCGGGCCGACACGTGGTGGTCTCGGCCGGCGGCACCCGGGAGCCGCTCGACCCGGTGCGCTACCTGGGCAACCGCTCCTCCGGCAAGCAGGGCTACGCGCTGGCCGTGACGGCCGCGGCGCGTGGGGCCCGGGTGACCCTGCTTTCGGCCAATGCCGAGCTGCCGGACCCGGCCGGGGTGGACGTGGTGCACGTGTCGACCGCGCTCGAGCTGCGCGAGGCGGCGCTCAAGGCGGTCGCGGACGCGGACGCCGTGGTGATGGCCGCAGCGGTGGCGGACTTCCGGCCCGCCGAGTACGCGACCGGCAAGATCAAGAAGGTCGAGGGGGTCGAGCCGGCGCCGGTCGCGCTGATCCGCAACCCCGACATCCTGGCCGAGCTGTCGGCCCACCGGCCCCGTTCGGGTCAACTGGTGGTGGGTTTCGCGGCGGAGACCGACGACGTGCTCGCCAACGGCCGCGCCAAGCTCGCCCGCAAGGGCTGCGACCTGCTCGTCGTCAACGAGGTGGGCAACGGCAAGGCCTTCGGCACGGACGTCAACGAGGCCGTCGTCCTGGGCTCGGACGGCAGTGAGACGCCCGTTCCGGTGGGTCCGAAGGAAGCGCTCGCGGACGTGATCTGGGACCTGGTCGCAAAGAGGCTGGAAACGAGCGGCAACTGATCGGAAGAGGCTGCAGAACGCTCGAGAATTCCTGGAGCGGGTGACGTTCGACGGAGGCAGACGGTTAGACTCCAGGAATCAAGTCTTTCCGGAGTTCCCGGGTCGCCCGGGAACTTCAGTCAGCAGCCGCTGCAACCCCAGGGAGCGCTGTGTCTCGCCGCCTGTTCACCTCGGAGTCCGTCACCGAGGGACACCCCGACAAGATCGCTGACCAGATCAGCGACACCATCCTTGACGCTCTCCTGCGCGAGGACCCGACTTCCCGGGTCGCCGTGGAGACGCTCATCACCACCGGCCAGGTGCACGTGGCCGGCGAGGTGACCACCAAGGCGTACGCGCCGATCGCCCAGCTCGTCCGGGACAAGATCCTGGAGATCGGCTACGACAGCTCCAAGAAGGGCTTCGACGGCGCCTCCTGCGGCGTCTCGGTGTCCATCGGTGCCCAGTCGCCCGACATCGCGCAGGGTGTCGACACCGCGTACGAGGCTCGGGTCGAGGGTGACGAGGACGACCTGGACAAGCAGGGCGCCGGCGACCAGGGCCTGATGTTCGGCTACGCGTCCGACGAGACGCCCGAGCTCATGCCGCTGCCGATCACCCTGGCCCACCGCCTCTCGCGCCGGCTGACCGATGTCCGCAAGAACGGGACCATCCCGTACCTGCGTCCCGACGGCAAGACCCAGGTCACCATCGAGTACGACGGCGACAAGGCCGTCCGCCTCGACACCGTGGTCGTCTCCACCCAGCACGCCAGCGACATCGACCTGGAGTCGCTGCTCACCCCGGACATCCGCGAGTTCGTGGTCGAGCCGGAGCTGAAGGCGCTGGCCGAGCAGGGCATCAAGCTGACCACCGAGGGCTACCGCCTGCTGGTCAACCCGACCGGACGTTTCGAGATCGGCGGCCCGATGGGCGACGCCGGCCTCACCGGCCGCAAGATCATCATCGACACCTACGGCGGCATGGCCCGCCACGGTGGCGGCGCCTTCTCCGGCAAGGACCCGTCCAAGGTGGACCGCTCGGCCGCGTACGCGATGCGCTGGGTGGCGAAGAACATCGTCGCCGCCGGCCTCGCCCGCCGCGCCGAGGTGCAGGTCGCGTACGCGATCGGCAAGGCCGAGCCGGTCGGCCTCTTCGTGGAGACCTTCGGCACCGAGGCCGTGCCGGTCCTCAGCATCCAGAAGGCTGTCTCCGAGGTCTTCGACCTGCGTCCGGCCGCGATCATCCGCGACCTGGACCTGCTGCGCCCGATCTACTCCCAGACCGCCGCGTACGGCCACTTCGGCCGTGAGCTGCCGGACTTCACCTGGGAGCGCACCGACCGGGTGGACGCCCTGAAGGCCGCCGTCCAGGACTGACGTCCGTAGCGCTCGAAGCGGCGCCCGCCCCCGACGGGGGACGGGCGCCGCTTTCGTGCCCGCTGCCGGTGTGTGCGCGTTGCCGAGGTGTGCGCAGTGTCGGTGTGACCTGGTAGTACTTGGTGGCGATGAGCAGCACAGGGGAGAACGGGGCCGCCGAGCCGGAGCAGCTGGCGTTCATCCGGGAGACGGTCAAGCGGGCCAAGCCGCGCAGCTGGCGCGGGGCCAAGCGGGCCGAGCACCTGCCGGTGGCCCGGGTCGTGGTGGACAAGGGCGTGCTCACCATCGACAAGTTCTTCGACTACGAGGTGCCTGCCGCCATGGCCGAGGAGGCCCAGCCGGGCGTCCGGGTGCGGGTGCGGTTCGGGGCACGCGTGGTCAAGGGGCAGCGCGAGGGCGGGGAACTGCACGACGGGTTCATCGTCGCCCGCCTGGAGAAGAGCGACTTCCCCGGGCCGCTCGCCCCGCTCGCCCAGGTGCTGTCGCCCGAGCCCGTGCTCACCCCGCAGTTGCTCCGGCTGTGCCGGACCGTCGCCGACCGGTACGCCGGGACGCTCGCCGACGTGCTGCAGCTGGCCGTCCCGCCCCGGCACGCCAAGGCCGAGGCCGAGCCCTCGCCGCCGCCGCTGCCGCGCCCGGCGGCCCCGGCCCCCGGCGGCTGGCAGCGCTACCCGGCCGGGCCCGACCTCCTCGCCGCGCTGGCCGGCGGCGGCGCGCCGCGCGCGGTGTGGGCGGCCCTGCCCGGGCCCGGCTGGCCGTACGAGATCGCGCGGGCGGTGGCGGCGACGCTGGCCGGCGGGCGCGGTGCGCTGGTCGTGCTGCCGGACGGGCGCTCGGTGGCCCGGGTCGACCAGGCGCTGACCGAACTGCTCGGCCCCGGGATGCACGTGGCCCTGGAAGCCGACCTCGGCCCGCGCGAGCGCTACACGCGCTGGCTCGCGGTGAGCCGCGGCTCGGTACACGCCGTCATCGGGACCCGCGCCACCATGTTCGCGCCGGTGCGCGACCTCGGGCTGGTCGTCGTCTGGTCGGACGGGGACGGCAGCCACAGCGACCCGCGCGCCCCGCACCCGCACGTCCGGGAGGTGGCGCTGCTGCGCGCCGCCGAGGAGGGCGCGGCGGTGCTGCTCGGCGGGCACGCGGTCACCGTCGAGGGCGCGCAGCTGGTGAGCACCGGCTGGGCGCGCCCGCTCGTCGCGGACCGGGAGACGGTGCGGCAGGTCGCGCCGAGGGTGCGCACCGTCACCGACCAGGACCAGCACCGCGACGCGGCCGCGCAGGCCGCCCGGCTGCCCTCGGTGGCCTGGGAAGCCGCCCGGGAGGCGCTGGCGGCCGGACACCCGGTGCTCATCCAGGTGCCCCGGCGCGGCTACGTGCCCCGGCTGGCCTGCGGGCGCTGCCGGACCCCGGCGCGGTGCCGGCGGTGCGAAGGGCCGTTGGAGGCGCCCTCGGCGGACGCCCCGCTGTGCTGCGGATGGTGCGGGGTGGCGGAGAACGACTGGCACTGCCCCGAGTGCGGGTCGTTCCGGCTCCGGGCCCAGGTGATCGGCGCCCGGCGGACCGCGGAGGAACTGGGCAAGGCCTTCCCGCGGATCCCGGTGCGCACCTCCGGGCGGGACTCGGTGCTGGTCACCGTGCCGGACGAGCCCTCACTGGTGATCTCCACACCGGGCGCGGAGCCTGTGGTGGAGGGCGGCGGCGGGTACGGGGCGGCGCTGCTGCTGGACGGGTGGGCCCTGCTGAGCCGGCCCGACCTGCGCGCGGGGGAGGAGACCCTGCGGCTCTGGCTGGCGGCCGCCGCGCTGGTGCGCTCCTCGACGGAGGGCGGCACGGTCGTCGTGGTCGCCGAGCCGTCGGCCCGTCCGGTGCAGGCACTGGTGCGCTGGGACCCGCTCGGCCACGCCGGGCTGGAGCGGGACGAACGGGCGCAGCTGCACTTCCCGCCGGTGTCGCGGATGGCCTCGATCAGCGGGACCCCGGCGGCGGTCGCCGACCTGCTCGGGCTGATCAGGCTGCCGGAGGGGGCCGACGTGCTCGGGCCGGTACCGGTGCCCGCACTGCGGGGGGAGGAGCAGGAGCGCGCGCTGCTGCGGGTGTCGCCCGGGCAGGGGTCGGCGCTGGCCGCGGCGCTCAAGGCGGCGCAGATCGCGCGGATCGCGCTGCGGACGGCGGAGCCGGTGCGGGTGCGGGTGGATCCGACGGACATCGGCTGAGGGGTCGGTGGGGCGTGGCAGGTGGAGAGGGGGCTGCTGGGGGCGGGGCAGGTGGAGAGGGGGCTGCTGGGGGCGGGGTGAGTGGGCCACCCCGCCCCGGGGTGGCCGGGCGTTCGGGTGGTGGTGCGGTCAGCCGCGCAGGGGGATGCCGGTGCGGTCGACGGGGGTGCTGCGGTCGATCGGGCTGCGGTCGGGCTGGGGACGGTCGAGGGGGCTGCGGTCGAGGGGGGTGCGGTCCAGGGGGGCGCGGTCGAGGGCGCCGCGGTCCATCGCGCCGCGGTCCAGGGCGGCGCGTTCCAGGCTGCTGCGGTCCAGGCCGCCCTGGCGGGCCGCCGGGACGGTCGCGGCCAGGCCGCCGGTGGAGGCGGCGGGCAGGTCCTCGGAGCGGTCCGGGCGGCCGGGGCCCGGGACGGCGCCGCTGGCGGCGAGCAGCTCGCTGGTCGGGCGGCGCATGCCGTAGCGGCGGTGCACGGCCTGCTTGGTGACCCCGAGGGCGGAGCCCACCGAGTCCCAGGAGAAGCCCAGCGCCCGGTCGAACTCCACCGCCGCCGCCACCAGGGTCTCGACGCTCTCCCGCAGCTCCTGGGCCAGGCGCACGGTCGGTGCCGGCGCCCGCCCGTACACCACGAAGCCGGCCGAGGTGCTGGGGCGGCGCGGTCGGTAGACGTTGCCCAGCTGGGCGGTGAGCGTCCGCAGCGCGTCGACCTGGCGCCTCACCCGCTCGATGTCCCGCACCAGCAGGTGAAGGCTCGCCCGCGCCCGGGCGTCGTGGTTGATCTGCTCGGCCATGGCTTACGTGCCACCTTCCGTACGGTTCGGCTCGGCCGGGGCGCGGTGTCCCGTGCGCCCGGCCCCGGTCAATCTCTCTTGACCAACGCCGAAGCGGGGGCCGGGGTAACGCCGTCGGCGGAGTCGGGATATGCCAGGACGGTTCCGGCGGCTCCGAGGGCATGGGGGACGGCGCAGGCGCGTTGCATAGACTTGGCGGGAACAGCCGTTGACCGCAGTCCCTCCCCGACTTCCGACACCCCGACGGACAGGAGCCCGTACCCCGTGTCGATCCAGCCGATCCGTCTCTTCGGAGACCCTGTCCTGCGGGCCACCGCCAAGCCGGTGACCGTGTTCGACAAGGAACTGCGCAACCTGGTCGGCGACCTCACCGAAACCATGCTGAACGCCCCCGGCGCCGGTCTCGCCGCGCCCCAACTCGGTGTCTCCCTGCGGGTGTTCACGTACCACGTGGACGGTGTCACCGGGCACCTGATCAACCCGGACCTGTCGCTGAGCGAGGACGAGCAGGAGGGTCCAGAGGGCTGCCTCTCGCTGCCCGGCCTGCGCTACGACACCAAGCGCGCGTACGGCGTGGTCGCCAAGGGCTTCAACATGTACGGCGACCCGGTGACGGTGGAGGGCACCCAACTGCTCGCCCGGTGCATCCAGCACGAGACCGACCACCTGGACGGCATCATCTTCATCGACCGACTCGACCGCGAGCAGCGCAAGGCCGCGCTGAAGGCGATCCGGGAGGCGGACTGGGGCAGCGGGCCGGCGCCGGTCGTCAAGGTCTCGCCGCACAGCACCTTCGGCGCGGCGCGCTGAGCCACCCCGGGGTCCTGAGCCATCCTGGGGTCCTCAGCCACCCCGGCGATCTGAACCACCCTGGCGTCCCGAACTCCCTTTTGCAGAAAGGCACTTGATGCGTCTCGTCTTCGCCGGCACCCCCGAGGTCGCCGTTCCCGCCCTGGACGCCCTGCTCGCCTCCGGCCGGCACGAGGTCGTCGCGGTGGTCACCCGCCCCGACGCCCCCGCCGGGCGCGGGCGCAAGCTGGTCGCCAGCCCCGTCGCCCAGCGCGCCGAGGAGGCCGGGATCGAGGTCCTCAAGCCGGCGAAGCCCAGCGACCCGGAGTTCGTCGCCCGGCTCACCGAACTCGCCCCCGACTGCTGCCCGGTGGTCGCCTACGGCGCGTTGCTGCGCCCCGGCACCCTGGAGATCCCCAAGCACGGCTGGGTCAACCTGCACTTCTCGCTGCTGCCCGCCTGGCGCGGCGCGGCCCCGGTCCAGCACGCGGTGCTGGCCGGCGACGAGGTCACCGGCGCGTCCACCTTCCTGATCGAGCAGGGCCTGGACTCCGGCCCGGTCTACGGCGTGATCACCGAGGAGATCCGCCCGGCCGACACCAGCGGCGAACTGCTCACCCGGCTCTCGCACTCCGGCGCGCGACTGCTCGCGGCCACCATGGACGGCATCGAGGACGGCTCCCTGCACGCCGTGCCGCAGCCGGGCGAAGGCATCACGCTCGCGCCGAAGATCAGCGTCGAGGACGCGCGGATCGACTGGAACCACCCCGCGCTGCGCGTCGACCGCGTGGTGCGCGGCTGCGCGCCGGCGCCGGGAGCGTGGACCGAGTTCCGCGGCGAGCGGCTGAAGGTCACCGGACCGGTGAAGCTGCTGCCGGAGTCGGCCGAACTGGCGCCCGGTCAGGTGGCGATGGTCGGCAAGAACAGCGTGCGGGTCGGGACCGGCAGTCACGACGTCGAGCTGGGAGAGGTCCGTCCGCAGGGCAAGAAGGAGATGCGGGCGGCGGACTGGGCCCGCGGCGCCCGGCTGGAGGCGGGGGAGCGGTTCGGCCTCCCGTCCGGCGGCTCCGAGAGCTGACGGGCTCCGGGGGCTGACGGGCTCCGAGGGCCGACGGGCTCCGAGAGCTGACAGGCTCCGAGGGCCGACGGGCTCGGCGGGCCGAGCGTTCGGGACGGTCCGGGAGCGGGTCGGCTCGCCGCGCGAGCCGCTGCGGGTGGGCCTACCTTGGTCCGAGTGGGGGATCCCTCACCAGGAAGGCTGATCCCATGGCCCGACTCACCTGGACGAGCCCGCGCACCTGGACCGCCGTGGCCGGTGCACTGCTGGTGACCGCGACCTACGGACTCGCGACCGCTCCTCCGGTCGGCGCCGTGACCACCACGGTGGTCCAAGGCGACCAGGCCGCCGCCGGCTCGCAGTCCCACGCGACCTGCCCTCAGGGCACCCATCTGATCGGTGGCGGCTTCGACCTGGGGAGCGTCCCGATCGACCCCGCCACGAACACGCCCCTACCGGTGCTCGTGACGCTCAACGCCCCCTCGACCAGCGATGCCGACACCTGGCTGGCCGAGGCGACCGGAGCCGGCGGGGCGACGGCGTTCGCGCTCTGCGAGAGCGCGTGACGAGCCGTCCGGGAAGGGGCCCGGCGCCCGGAGCCGGTCTGGTTCCGGGCACCGGGCCCTGGCGTTCGCACCTGGCGTTCGATCGGGCCCTCCCAGGAGGGATATCGTTGGCGTGATAACCACCGCAGCACTTTGAGGCACTTGTGACCACCCCCAGCGCCAAGCGCGCCCCCCGCCCGCACCGTCGCCCGAAGAAGGACCCGGCCCGGATCGTCGCGTTCCGCGCGCTGCGCGCCGTCGACGAGCGCGACGCGTACGCCAACCTGATCCTGCCCTCCCTGCTCCGCGAAGCCGAGCAGAAGGGCATGGACCGGCGCGACGCCGCCCTGGCCACCGAACTCGTCTACGGCACCCTGCGCCTGCAGGGCACCTACGACGCGGTCATCGCCGCCTGCATCGACCGGCCGCTCAGCAAGGTCGACCCGCCGGTGCTGGACGTGCTCTCGCTCGGCGCCCACCAGCTGCTCACCACCCGGATCCCCAGCCACGCGGCCGTCTCGGCGACCGTCGAGCTCGCCCGGGTGGTGCTCGGCGACGGCAAGGCGAAGTTCGTCAACGCCGTGCTGCGCCGGATCAGCGCCCACGACCTGGACACCTGGATCGAGAAGGTCGCCCCGCCGTACGACAAGGACGCCGAGGACCACCTGGCGGTCGTCCACTCGCACCCGCGCTGGGTGGTCTCCGCGCTCTGGGACTCGCTCGGCCGCTGGCAGCCGGACGCCTCCGGGCGCGGCGCGATCGAAGAGCTCCTGCGGGCCGACAACGAGCGGCCCGAGGTCACCCTGGTCGCCCGCCCCGGCCGGGCCACCGTCGGCGAGCTGGCCGAGGCCCTGCCCGAAGCCGAGCCGGGGCGCTGGTCGCCCTTCGCGCTGCGGCTCGCCGAGGGCGGCGACCCCGGCTCGGTCGAGGCGGTGCAGGACAACCGGGCGGGCGTCCAGGACGAGGGCAGCCAGCTGGTCGCGCTCGCCCTCGCCGCCGCCCCGCTCGACGGCCCCGACCGGATCTGGCTGGACGGCTGCGCGGGCCCCGGCGGCAAGGCCGCGCTGCTCGGCGCACTGGCCGCCGAACGCGGGGCGGCGCTGGTCGCGAGCGAGAAGCAGCCGCACCGGGCCCGGCTGGTGGCGCGGGCACTGCAGGGCAACCCCGGTCCGTACACGGTGATCGCGGCGGACGGGACCCGTCCGGCCTGGCAGGCGGACAGCTTCGACCGGGTGCTGGTCGACGTGCCGTGCTCAGGCCTCGGTGCGCTGCGGCGCCGCCCGGAGGCACGCTGGCGGCGCCGGCCCGCCGATGTGGCCGCGTTCAGGCCGCTCCAGCGGGACCTGCTGCGCTCGGCGATCGATGCCACCCGGATCGGTGGCGTGGTCGGCTACGCGACCTGCTCGCCGCACCTGGCGGAGACCCGGGCGGTCGTCGACGACGTGCTGCGGACCGAAGGCGGCCGGGTCGAGTGGATCGACGCGCGCCCGCTGCTGCCCGGCGTCCCGGCGCTCGGGGACGGGCCGGACGTGCAGCTCTGGCCGCACCTGCACGGGACGGACGCGATGTACCTGGCGCTGCTGCGCCGGACGGCCTGAGCGAGGGCTCGGACAGGCGGATCGGACGGACGGCTCGGGCGGGAGCTCGGGCGGACGGGCTGATCGTGGCGGCCGCTCGTGCCTCGTCGCGAGTGGCCGCTTGCATCTCCCGTAACGGTGGTCAACGGGTGGGCAGCGCCGGAGAGTTGGGCGTTTGAGGTGGACTGGGTGCGGCGCGCCGTGGCCTGAAGCGGTAGGGGTGGCGCGGGCGCGGTGGCTACGGCTGGCGGTGCGCGGGGCCGGGGAACCCGGTGAGGAAGGCGTGGGCCTGGGCGCGGAGGTCGTCGACCGGCGGGTCCTCGCAGATCACTTCCATGCCGAGCGCGGTCGTCTGGTCCCAGTGGAAGTAGGACTGGAAGGCGAGGTACGGGCGGTGGTCGTCGCTGGGGTCGAGCCCGACGGCGAAGGTCGCGAAGCAGGTGTGTTCCCGCCCCGTCCGCGCGACCTCGGTCCGGGAGAGCTCCCACTCGAACTCGTAGGGCTCCGGTTCGGCGGGCAGGTCCAGCAGGGCCTGGGCGAGCCGGCGGACCTCGTCCGGGTTCGCGAACGGGAGCGACTCGGACCCGAAGGGGCCGGCGGCGAACAGCTCCCACTCGCGGCCGTTGTGGCTGACGGTCAGTGCCCACTGGCCGTCCTGGTCACGCCAGTGGCAGTGGAGGGTCAGGTCCATGATGGTCAACCTCCCTGTGGTTCTCGGCTGTTCGGCATTCCTCATCGTGGCACACCGGGTGGCGGAGGGAAGTCGGGTGTGAGCCGTTCTCGGCCCCGTTGCCAGGTGGGGGTGGCGCGCGGGGTCTTCCGGCGGAGGGGCGGGCGCCGGGTCGGTAAATCAGTCGGTGGTGGGGGCCGGGTGCCAGGGGCGGTCGGGGCGGGTTCGGACCGGGGCGGAGGTGAGGCGCAGCCCGTACACCTCGCGGTCGGTGGCCTCGTACGGGACCGGGCCGAGGTAGTCGTGGCCGGTCAGGTGGCACCAGGCGGGCAGGTCGAGCGGGGCGGCGGGGTCGGTGGTGTGGATGTGGACCACCGCGCCGGCCGGGAGGTGCGCGATCCGGGCGCGCAGGCGGAGCAGGAGCTGGACGCAGAGCAGACCGGTGCCGTCGATGGTGAGGTCGGGGGTGGTGACGGGGGTCTGGGTCATGGCGCTGCCCTTCGCGGGGTGGTCGTGCGGTGGTGCGGGTTCAGCCTAGGGCGCGGGTCGGGCGCTGGGTCCGGCGGGGCATGGGTGCCGGGGGACCGTGGGTGCCGGGCGTCGGAGGTGCCGGGCGTCGGGGCGGGGGTGGTGCTCAGCCGAGTCGGCCGGGGGCGGTGCCGCCGAGGCGGGTGAGCAGGGTGGACAGGCGGCCGAGGTCCTCGGACTGGGAACGGAGGTTCTTGAAGCCGTAGCCGCGCTCGGCCAGCCGGCTCTGCGCCGTCTGCTCGGCCCGCTCGGTGGCCGCCAGGATGTCCTCCTCGGCCTCGGTCGCGCCGAGGAAGCGGAAGGTGAAGGCGGCCCGCGCGGAGAGGTCGTAGCTGAGGTGGCCCTCGCCGCGGACGGGGGCGTCAGCCGTCGACGTCCGGTCGGTGGGGACCAGTCGGTGGGGACAAGGTGCCGCGCTGACCGGGGAGTTCGGGCGTGCTACATCCGTGCCGGGAGTCGGGTGCGGACGGCGCCGGTGGCGAGCGCCGCGGGTTCGGCGTTCAGGGTGGCGAGGGTGAAGGCGGTGGTGAGTGCGCTGATGTCGCGGGTCTCGCGGAGGAGGTAGTGGTTGCCGCCGGGGATCTCGTAGCGGGCGAGGTCCGGGACGACCTGCCGGGCGCGCAGCGCGTACTCCAGGGACTGGGTGGCGTTGGCCGCGCTGTGGTCGCCGGTGCCGTGGACGATCAGTACCCGCCGGCCGGCGAGTTGGTCGACCGGGTCGCCGCTGGGCAGCCAGGGGGCGATCCCGGCGACGCCGACGACGGAGGGGTGTCCGGCGCACCGGAAGGCGGCGCGGCCGCCGAGCGAGTTGCCGATCAGGACAACCGGCGCGCCCTCGTACCGTCGGGCGAGTTCGTCGAGCGCCCAGCGGGTGTCGACGGCGGTGTCGGCGGCGTCGCCGTTCCAGCCGCTGTAGCGGTAGCGCAGCAGGTGGACGGCGAGGCCGTGCGGGCGGCCGCGGTCGGTGAGTTCGGTGGCGAGTTCCCGTAGACCCAGCTCGGCGACCTTCAGTGGCCCGAGTCGGCTTCGGATGAATCCGCCGGGCAGCAGCAGGGCGACGCCGTTGACCGGCCCGTTCCCCTGTCGCGGGGTCAGTTCTGGGGTGCGCGGGTGGTGCGCTCGGAACACGCGAGATCCTTCCTGATGTGTACAGGTGGATTCTACGGTTCCGGTGGCGGGTCGCGGTGCGTGAGCAGGGGCCACAGGACCCAGCCGGTGATCCGGGTGCGCACGACCATGACCTTGGCCCAGTGGGCACCGAGCGGTGAGGTCCAGGTGTCCACGATCTCCACGACGTCGCCGGAGCGGGCGAGTCCGATGACGGTGTCGCCGCCGACGTGGTCGATCCGGACATTGGCGGCGTTCGCCGAGACCTCCCACCAGCCCGCCCCGACCTCGGGCGGCCGTTCGCCGCCGGGTGTGACCGCCGCCGGGACGAGCAGGATCGCGAGGGAGATCACCGCCGCTGTTGCTCGCCCGATCACGGCTACGGGAGCCTCGGCGCGGCGTTGTGCGCGGGTGGTGGCGAAGACGTGAAGAGCGGGGGGGTGCTGCGGTGCCGACCCTTCTACGGCAGCAACTTGCGTGTGGATGGCGGCGGTTGACGCGGCGGGTGGATCGTCGGGCCGACGCTGGGGGGCGCTCCGGCGCCGCTCGGCTCCGGGTCCGCCGGTGTGCGTCGGCCGGGGGTGGCGGGCTTCGATTCGGTCGGGTCGGGTCTGGTCGGTGGCGTGGCAGGTGGAGTTGCTCATCGGTGACTCCCCTCGGCGGTGGAGCGTGACAGTGCAGCCGAGGGGCGAGGAAGGAGTGGCAAGTCGATTGGCGTGAAAGGGTGGTAACACTGTTTCCGATGGGTTACGTTGTTGCTCATGAGCACGCCCTACCAGGACGCGCAGCGGGCCGGCCAGGACGCCGTACGCGCCGTGATCCTCGACCGCGCCATCGCCCTCCTCGTCGCCGAAGGCCCCGCCGCGCTGACCGTGCGCCGGATCGCCGCCGAGATCGGCTCCTCGACCAAGGTGCTGTACACGATGTTCGGCGGGAAGGAGGGGCTGCTCGACGCGCTGTATCGCGAGGGCTTCGCACGGCTGCGCCGCGCGCAGGAGCAAGTCCCGCGCGGGGACGACCCGTTGGCGTACCTGGCCGCACTCGGTCGGGCCTACCGGGAGCGTGCGATCGCCGAACCCGCCTACTACCGGGTGATGTTCGAGCAGCCGGTGCCCGAATTCCGGCCCAGTGACGAGGCCTTGGCCATGGCCGAGGGCGCGTTCGGCGCCTCCGTGGTCGCCGTGGACGCGTGCATGGCGGCCGGGGTCTTCCGGCCCGGGGACGCCCACGAGGTCTCCAAGATCTTCTGGGCGGCTACGCACGGCGCGGTGAGCCTGGAGCTCGCCGGCCACTTCGCCCCGGCCGAGGCCGGGCCGCGCTACGAGGCGCTGATGGCTGCGCTGGGGCGGGCGTTCGGTGCCGGCGATCCGCCGGCCGATGATCCGGCGATCCACTGACCGGCGATCCGGCGATCCGCTGACCGGCGATGCGCTGGCGGCGATGCGCTGACCGGTGATCCGCTGACCGACGAGAGGACGACACGATGAGCCGCACGCCCGTGAACCGTTACCTGTCAGGGAACTTCGCCCCCGTGACCGAGGAGGTCACCGCCTACGACCTGCCCGTGACCGGGCGGATCCCGGATCACCTCGACGGCCGATACCTGCGCAACGGCCCCAACCCGCTGGGCATCGAGGACCCCGCCGCGCACCAGTGGACTCTGGGCGCGGGTATGGTGCACGGCGTCCGGATCCGGGACGGGCGCGCCGAGTGGTACCGCAACCGCTGGGTCCGCTCGGGATCCGTCGCCGACCTGCTCGGCGAACCGCGGCGCGGCACACCCGTCGACGAGCGGCTGGACATCTCCCCGAACGTGCAGGTCGCGGGCCTCGCCGGACGTACCTTCGCGCTCACCGAGGGCGGCATCCCCCCGTACGAACTCACCTACGAGCTGGACACGGTGGGCCCCTGCGGCCTGGGTGCGACACCGGAGGGGTACAGCGCCAACGCGCACTCGGTGTTCGACCCGCACACCGGCGAACTGCACTCGCTCGCCTTCCGCTACGGCTCGGACCAGGTGCAGCACATCGTGATGGACGCGGCCGGTGCCGTCCGGCGCGCCACCACGATCCCGGTGCCCGGGAACCCGTACATGCACGATTTCGCGCTCACCGAGCGGTTCGTGGTGCTGTACGACACTCCGGTGGTGTTCAGCGCGGCGCACCTGGCGACCGGCGTCCCGTTCACCTGGGACGAGCGGCGCGCGGCCCGGGTCGGCGTGCTGCCGCGCGAGGGCGGCGAGGTGCGGTGGTTCGAACTCGCGCCGCACCTGGTGGGGCACACGCTCAACGCGTACGAGCGGACGGCGGATTCGCTGGTGGTCGACGTCGTCCGGCATCCGCCGGGCATCGACCTGCGGAACCTCGGCGCGAGTCGGCCCACGCTCGACCGCTGGACGGTCGACCTGGCGGCGGGGACGGTGAAGGAGGAGCGGCTGGACGACCGGGTCCAGGAGTTCCCGCGCCTCAACTCCCGCTACACCGGGCGTCCTTACCGCTACGGCTACGCGGCCGCCGTCGAGCTCTACGCGCCGCCGGCCGGGCCCGCGGACGACCGTCCGGATGAGGGCTTCAGCAACGCCCTGCTCAAGCACGATCTGCGCCGGGGAACGGTCGAGGCCCACGAGTTCGGGCGCGATGGCGCGGTGGGGGAGGGGGTGTTCGTCGCCGCCGAGTCGCCGACCGGGGAGGACGACGGGTATGTGATGGCGTACGTCTTCGACCCGGCGCGGGGTGCGACGGACCTGGTGATCCTCGCCGCCCAGGACTTCACCGGCGAGCCCGTCGCCCGGGTCCACCTGCCGGTGCGGGTGCCGCTGGGGCTGCACGGGAACTGGGTACAGGGCGGGGAACCGGGTGCGCCGGAGAAAGCGTGAGGTGACGTCGGGGCGGGGTGTGAGGTGACGTCGGGTCGAGGATGAGGGGCCAAGATTGGCCCGCCCTGGCCGGGGTTTTCCCTGCTCTTTGTTTCCGGATCATGACGGGCTCTGCGACGATCCGATGATCGTCGCCCTGTCGTGGTGGGCGGCGCGTCTCAGGGGCGTCGCAGGGGAGAGACCGGCATGGCCGTTGGGCCCGAGGACAGCGTGGTCCGGGCGGGGTGGGGTGCCAGGTTCGCCTGGGGCAGGGAGACCTGGATGGTGGTCTCCGGCGGGGTGCTGGGGGCCATGTTCGCGAGCATGGGGCTGGCGGTGCTGTTCGGGCCGGGGAACGGGTTCGGCGGCGACAGCCTCGCCTACATGGGCATCATCAGCATCCTCGGGCTGATGCCGTGCGGCGCGGGCTTCGTCTGGGCGCTGATCCACCCCCGGTACGGGCTGCCGTCCGCCGCCCTCGGGGCGCTGCTGGGCCTCGGGATCTTCGTCTGCTTCGCCGGGGACGGCCTCAACGACTCCTGGGCGGCGCCGCTCGACCGGCCGTCCACCACCCGCGCGGTGGGCAGCTGGACGACCGGGGACCTGGTGGTGCGGGTCCGGCCCGACCAGGTGGTCGCGTACCGCAGCGCCACCGGTGCCGTCGTGTGGCGCTGGACGCCGCCGGGGGAGGACTCGGTGTGCGCGATGAGCCGCGGGATCGGCCGGGGCGGTATCGGGCAGAGCGGTGCCGGGCAGGGCGGTGCCGGGCAGAGCGCCGTCGGCCCGGGCGGCGTCGGGCTGATCGGCCACTCGCCGCACGACAAGCCGTGCGCGGCGGTGACCGCGCTCGACCTGGCCGACGGCAAGGAGGGCTGGACCACCGCCGTGGACGCGCCCGCCCGGGACGGGGACTCGGCGACACCGGACGTGGTCGCCGTCTCCGGGCAGCAGGCCGTCCTGCAGGAGAAGGGCGGCTGGCGGGCGGTGCGGCTGACCGACGGCGGGGCGGTGTGGCGCGCCACGGCCGACGCCGGTTGCACTCCGCTGCAGGTCGCGGGTGGGACGGCGGACGTGGTGACCGTGGCGCAGTGCGGCGCGGCGGCGCCCGTCCTGCGGTCGCTGGCGGCCCCGGACGGGCGGGAGCAGTCGCGGATCGCGCTGCCGGCGTCGGGCGGGCTGAAGAACCTCGCGGTGGTGTCGGTCGAGCCGCTCGCGGTGTGGGTCGACGCCCAGGGCGAGCGCGGGACGCACGCGGTGCTCAGCTACGACCGGGCCGGGCGGCAGCGGGCGTCGATCCCGGTCTCGGGGGACGAGTACGACCTGGACGTGATGCTCGGCGGGCTGCACGCCTTCGACGAGTTCGACGCCCGGCCCCTGTTCGGCGGGGTGGTCGTCGGGGACCTGTTCATCGTGCCGGGCGAGAAGCCCGGCGACGTCAGCATCAGCGGCGGCAAGCACCCGAGCCGCAGCGCGACGGGCCGGCTGGTGGCCTACTCGCTCGCCGACGGGGTGCAGCGTTGGACGGCGGGGCTGGACGACCAGGTCACCGGCCTGGCGGTGGACGGGACGTCGGTCTGGGCGATGACGCGCGACCGGGTCGCCCGGGTGGACACCACGACGGGACGGCAGAGCGCCGAACTGGACGTGAACGGCACGGCGTCGCTGTACCCGGTCGACCTGTCGGTGTCGGGGCCCGAGCGGTTCACGGTGGTGGCGGAGGACGGGACGCGGGACGAGCCGCCGGTACGCGGGATGAACTGAGGACGGGACGCGGGACCGGCCGACAGGCGTGGTTCCGGCTACCGGGTGCGGTTCCGGGTTACCGGGAGTCGCGCCGGTTACCGGAGCCGTCCCGGAACTGCGGGTAGCCCAGGATGAAGACCTTCTCCGCCGGGTTCCGGACGTAGGGGATCACCTTGCCGGTGTCCTCGAAGCCGAGTCGCCGGTAGAAGGCCAGCGCGCGGCCGTTGCTCTCGTTGACGCCGAGGGTCAGCCACCGTGCGTCGGTGTGGTCCCGGGCGTGGCGGACGGTCGCGTTCACGAGGTCGGCGGCGGGGCCGGCGGCGCCGCGGTGGGCCGGGGCGACGTAGACGGAGCGGACGCACATGGTGTCGGGGACGTCGGGGACGGGTTCGACCCCGGCGATGCCCACCCAGTTCCCGTCTTCGTCACGGACCGTGAAGGTGGCGCGTTCCCCGGTGGTGGCCTCGGCGGCGGCCTGGTGCTGCCAGTAGCCGTCGGGGTGGGCGGCGGTGTCGGCGTAGGACAGGTTGAAGGCGTCGGGGGAGTCCCGCAGCGCCTCCAGGGTGATCTCGCGGAGTTCCCGCCAGTCCTCGGCGGTGATCCGGCGTACGACGTAGTGCATGCGCCGAGCCTGGCACGGTGGTGGGGCGGCCGGGATCACGCGTGAGGATGATCTTCGTCCGGGGACCTCCCCGGCGCGGGGGAGATCCGCCGCGACCGGCGGATCTGAGCCTTCCAGGCGGTTGTGTCAGGCTGGTGGGGGAGCACCGCCGAGATCGGGAGGCTCGTGATGGCCGAGACCAGGGTGAACGGAGTGGCGCTGCACTACGAGGCCCACGGTGAGGGCCCCGGCGTCGTCCTGGTGCACGGCTCGTGGAGCGACGGGGACTCCTGGGCGCGGGTGGTGCCCGGCCTGGCGGAGTCCGCCACCGTCGTCTCCTACGACCGCCGGGGGCACAGCCGCAGCGAGGACCCGCTCACCCAGGGTTCGGTGTACGAGGACGCGGCCGACCTGGCCGGGCTGATCCAGGGGCTCGGCCTCGCTCCGGCGTTCGTCTACGGCGACTCCTACGGCGCGCTGGTCACCCTCCGGCTCGCCGCCGCCCGTCCCGACCTGCTCCGGGGGATCGCCGTGCACGAGCCGCCCGGCACCGGCATCCTGCTCGCCGACCCGGACCTGCGCCCGATCGGCACCGCCTTCGCCGACCGGATCGCCGCCGTCCGGGAGCTGCTGGAACAGGCCGAATCGGCCGCGGCCGCCGAACTCTACGTGGACAGCCTCGCCTTCGGGCCGGGCGCGTGGGAGCAACTGCCCGCCCCGATCCGGCACACGTACATCCGCAACGCGCCCACCTACCTGGACGAGCTGCGCGACCCGGACGCGCTCGACCTCGACCTCACCGGGCTGGCCCGGTACCCCGAACCGGCGCTGCTCACGCAGAGCGACGACAGCGCGCCGATGTTCGGCGAGGTGCTGGACCTGATCGACCTCGCCCTGCCGAAGGCGGAGCGCCACCTGTACACCGGCGCCGGCCACGCCCCGCACCTGTCGCAGCCGGAGGAGTGGGTGCGGGTGGTCCTCCCGCGCGCGCTGGCCTGAAACCGGCGGGGGCTGAGTCCGGCAGTGGCTGAGTCCGGCGGGGGCTGAAACGCGGCGGGCTACCGGTTGCCAGCATCTCCTCCCCGCGCGGCGTCCGCCGGTACAGCACCTCCCGCCCGCTGCGCACCCGGCTGACCAGGCCGGAGCGGTGCAGCACGCCCAGGTGGTACGAGACGGTGCCCGCGCTCAGGAAGTGCCGGGCGGCAAGGTCGGCGGTGGTGATCGGGTCGACCAGCGCGGCCAGCAGGTCCGCCCGGGTCGGTCCGAGCAGCTGCGCCAGCGCCGGGGTGGGGGTCTGCGGGACGGTCGGCGGCTTGCCGACCGGGTACATCAGCGTCGGCACCCGGTGGCAGCCGTCCACCGGGTCCAGCATGACGTGGATCCTCCGGCTCACCAGGGTCGGCATCAGCAGGACCATCCGGGCCGGCAGGGCCACGTCGAAACGGCTCTCCAGCAGGATCAGCCCGTCGGCCCAGGAGAGCTGCGGCGAGAGGGAGTTGAACAGGGAGCCGGTGCCGTACCGGGCCAGGTGGCGGCCACGTTGGTCGACCTCGGCGTCCAGGACGCCCCGGGCGTCCGGCCAGTACGGCGCGAGGGCCGACTCCCAGTACCGGCCCAGCTCGTCGGCGACCCGCTCGGCGAAGTAGCGCGGGCCGCGCTCCAGTGAGCGCAGCACCACATCAGGGACCTGACGGCCAGCCAGATTGGCGGCCGGCAGCCCGTGTCGGACGGTCTCCAGCTCCGCCCGTACCCGTTTCGGGTCGGTGCGGCGGACGGCCTCCAGCTGCTCCGCCACCGTCGGGTCCGGCCCGGAGGGGTGCGGGGAGAGGAAGTCGGGGATGTAGCCGCCGTCCTGTTCCAGGGCCAGCCCCGACAGCAGCTCCAGCTTCTCCCGGCGCAGCACCCGGCGGGTGCGGCCCACCCAGGCGTACGGCCCGGTACGGGAGTTGAGCGAGGAGGCCATCAGGGTGTTGACCGCCTCGTGCAGTGGCGAGACCACGAAACGGGTGCGGGCGAGCCCGGTCGAGTCGATCGTGAGCCGGATCAGTGTCCTTCCCCCTGTCGAACTGTCGAACTGTCGAGTCGCCGGACTGTCGAAACTGTCGAGCCGTCGGACTGTCGAGCCGTCGGACACGGCCGGATTTGCCGGGCTTCCGGCAGGCGACGATTCGACACTGGTCGAATCCTGGCATGAATGCTCGCGTTCGAAGTCGCCCGGGCCCAAGCTGACTCCGTGACCGCGTCAGCACGGACGCGGCGCGACCGGAAGGACGAACATGACGAGCACGCGCGGCCGCATCGCCGCCCTGCTGGGCGCCGTCGCGGTGGTCGCCGGCACCACCGTGGCCACTCCTGCCGTCGCGGCGCCGGACGCACCGGCCCGGCACGGCGGAGGGATCACCGGGCAGGCGCCCTGCCAGGGCGCGCCCGAATTCACCTGCGGGACCATCACCGTGCCGCTCGACCACAGCGGCGCCGTCCCCGGCGCCCTCCAGCTCGACGTGGCGATGACCGGGAACACCGACGCCCCCAAGGGTGACCTGCTGTTCCTCACCGGCGGCCCCGGCCAGCCCGGCGTGCCGCTGATCCAACGGATCGCGAGCAAGATCGAGCCCGTCCTCAAGGACTACCGCCTGGTCATGTTCGACCAGCGCGGCACCGGTGAGCGGGCCCTGCAGTGCCCCGGGCTGCAGGAGGACATGGGCTCCTCCGACCTCGCCCCGCCCCGCAAGCAGTCCGTCACCGACTGCGCGGCCACGCTCGGCCCGAACGCGCGCTTCTACAGCACCGCGGACACCGTCGCCGACATGGACCTGCTGCGCCGGGACCTCGGCGACCACCGCCTCACCATCGACGGTGTCTCCTACGGCACCTTCGTCGCCGAACGGTACGCCCTCGCCCAGCCGGCGCACGTGGCCCGGCTGGTGCTCGACTCGGTGGTCCCGCAACAGGGCTACGACCCGCTCGACCTGATCGCTCTGCCGGCCACCGCCCGGGTGCTGCGGGCCGCCTGCCAGGCCACCGGCTGCACCACCGACCCGGCCGCCGACCTCGCCGAGACCGTCCGACGGTACGGCAACGGGGCGCAGATCCTGGACGCCCTCACCAGCTACGAGTTCGTCGACCCGAACTACGGCGGCGTGCCGGAGTCCCTGCACGAGGCCGCCGCCGGGCAGCCGGCGAAACTCCAGGCCTTCATCGACGCCGTCCACCAGGGCGACGCCGCCCCCGCCGAATGGCTCAGCCAGGGCCTGCACGCCGCCACCCTGTGCGCGGACGGGCGGTACCCGTGGGGCACCTCGGACACTCCGGTCGAGGGCCGGGCGGCGGCGCTGGAGCGCACCCGGCAGCAGCTGACCACCCAGCAGACCTGGCCGTACGACGCGGCGACCGCGACCGGGCTCGGCAGCCTGCTGGTCTGCCTTGACTGGCCGCGCGAGCAGGTGCCGCCGACGCCGCCGGCCCACCGCAGGCTGCCCAACGTGCCGGTGCTGCTGCTCGGCGGCGACCGTGACCTGTCCACGCCGTACGAATGGCTCTACCAACAGGCCGCGTCGACGCACGACCCGCAGATCGTGATCGTCCCCGGGGCGTCGCACTCGGTGCAGACCCGGGCGGCGAACCCGGCCGGGCGGCAGGCGGTGTACGACTTCCTGCTGAAGTAGCAGGGGAGACCGGGGAGTTCGGGGCAGTCAGGGGGCTCGCGAGCTCGGGGGACTCGGGGAAGACCGGCGACGGGCCGTTCCACACGGGGGTGGGAACGGCCCGTCGCCGGTCGGGGTCTCCCGGACGGCCCGCCACCGGTGCGGCCGTGCGGTGCTCAGTGGTCGCCCGTACCCCAGCCGTCGGCGGGCTGGGTGGGGTCCGGCTCGGCGCAGTCGTCGTGCTCGTAGCCCCACAGGATCACCTTGTACAGCCTGAACTCCTCCAGCGGCGGCTCGTCGTAGTCGGGCCGGTTGCTGAGGACCAGCTCCACGTGGACGTCTTCGACCGGCTCGAAGATCAGGTTCCGCTGGTCCGTGAGGTTCTCGTACGTCACCGTCTGCCATGTGTGGCCGGTGGCGGTCAGCGCGGCCATCAGCTCGGTCTCGGTGACGATGGTGTCGAGCGTCACCAACTCGCCACCCGGCCGGGGGAATTCGAGCTGGTCATTCCAGGCCGACAGGGACAGTGAGTGGAGCCGGCGGCAGCGGCAGAACACCGTCATCACGTCGCCCCAGTGGTAGGCGCGCGGCCAGCGGCTTTCGCGGTGGATCCGGCCCTGGTCCCACGGATCGCCGTAGTGGGCGGCGAGTTCGGGCAGCGAGGCGCCGTAGCGCAGCTCGCCGAGGCTGCCGGTGGTGGCCAGGCCGGTGAGGACAGCCATGAAGTCCGTCATCCCAGGCACCCGCGCACCGCGTCGATCAGTCGGGTCGCCCGGGCGTCGCCGTGGCCGATCATCCGGTTGGCGACGTAGCCGAAGCCGATGCCGAACTCGTCGTCGCCGAAGGCGAACTGGCCGCCGGCGCCGTCGTTGCCGAAGCTGCGCCCGCCGAGCAGCCTGCGGAAGGCGGGGGAGTCGAGCAGTACGCCGGAGCCCCAGCGGGCGCCCATGTCGAAGCCCAGGAAGCCCGTGCCGGAGGAGACTTCGCGCACCGCGTCGGTGACCGTGTCGGGCGAGAGCAGCCGCTCGCCGCCGTCCAGGCCGGTGACGGCCGCGGCGTACAGGCCGGCGAGGCCGGTGGCGGAGGCGACGGCGCCCGCGCCGGGCAGCTCGATCGCGTGCAGGGCCGGGTCGTTCCAGCCGTGCGGCACGTCCAGGCCGGGGAAGACCAGGGCGCCGTTCATCGTCACGATCCGGGTGAGCAGGTGCTCCGGGCCGGGCATCGGACGGCGGCCCTCGGCCTCCACCAGTCGGGCCAGGCGGGGGAGTTCGCCCTCCGGCAGGCCGAGCCAGACCGGCAGGCCGAGCGGCTCGGCGAGTTCCTTGCGCAGGAACGCGCCGGGGGTCAGACCGGTGATCCGGCGGATCAGCTCGCCGACCGCGAAGCCGAACACATGGCCGTGGTACTCGTAGGCCGTGCCCGGCTCCCAGAGCGGCTCCTGCGCCTCGATCGCCCGGATCACCGGCTCCCAGGCGGCGATCTCCTCGAAGGAGAGCACCGCGTCCAGCGCCGGGAGGCCGGCGCGGTGGCCGAGGATCATCCGGGTGGTGATCGACTGCTTGCCGTTCCGCGCGAACTCGGGCCAGTAGCGGGCGATCGGCGCGTCCAGGTCGAGCCGGCCCTGCTGGGCGAGCAGGTGCGCGCAGATGCTCACCGGGCCCTTGGCGCACGAGAAGACCGGCACCACGGTGTCCTGCGTCCAGGCCCGGCCGGTGCGCTCGTCGGCCGTGCCGCCCCACAGTTCGACCACCTTGTGGCCGCCGGCGAACACCGTGACGGCGGCGCCCAGCTCGGGGAACTCGGCGAAGTTGCGCGCGAAGGCATCCGCGACGGCGCCGAAGCGTTCGTCGGCCCAGCCCTGGTACTGCTGCATGGTGTGGAGCCCCGTTCTGCCCTCAAGATCAGCGACCGGACCACGGTACGGGAGCCGGGCGGCCGTGACGAGGGGATTTCACCACGCCGGGGCTGGAGGGGTGGGTGTGACAGACTCGCGGGCGATCCGGAGCAGAACCGGAGGAGAAGCGACGGAGGGGGTCCGGTGGACCGGGAGGCGTTGACCGCGCTCTGGCAGCGGCGGTGGCCGGGCTGCGAGCCCGTAGGGAACGGGCTCTACGCGGAGGGGCGGGACGTCTGGGTGCGCTTCCACAGCCTGCCGGAGTCCAAGCGCTACCCCGACGACGAGCGCGAGTACGCGATCGTGCTGGAGCGCTACAACACCGTGCTGGACGAGCTGTTCGCCGGCACGGAGGTGTACGTGATCACGCCGGAGTGGACGTCGGAGCCGCCCGCCCCCGCCGCGCGCCCGGGAACGACCCACTGGCGGAGCTGGCAGCAGACGGACGACCCCGACCCGGAATTCTGGTTCCACCGCCATGCCTTCGTCGAGCAGCGCCCGTGGCGGCGCGGCTGCCTCGACGGGCTGCTGCGACGGGTCGCCGACGACGAGGTGGCCGGTGTGATCATCACGGACACCGAACTCCTGCGGGTCTACCACCCGTACGACGGCGGCGCGGACGTCTTCCTGACCACGACGCAGGAGCGCGACCGGCTGAAGGAGCGGCACAGCGAGTGGCTGTCGAAGCACCCGCAGGGGTACTGACCGAGGTCGACTCGCGGTCGGCCGGTCGGCCGGTCGGCCGGTCGGCGGGGTCTGGGTGTGGGTGCGGGTGCGGGTGCCGGTGTGGCTGTGGGATGGCTGGCGGGGCGCGGGTGTGGGAAGGCTCGGTCGGGACGTCCCCACGCGCCGCACCGGATGAAGGAGAGCCCAGGATGACCGCAGTGCACGAATCCGTCCTCGACGCGATCGGCGGGACGCCGCTGATCCGGCTCGCCCGGCTCGGTGCCGACATCGCGGCGCCGATCTACGCCAAGGCCGAGTTCCTCAACATCGGCGGCAGCGTCAAGGACCGCGCCGCGCTGTCCATGGTCCTGGCCGCCGAGCGGGACGGTCTGCTCAAGCCCGGCGGGACGATCATCGAGGCGACCTCCGGCAACACCGGCATCGGCCTGGCCATCGTCGGGCGGCGGCGCGGGTACCGGGTGATCGCCGGGGTGTCGGAGAAGTCGGCGCCCGAGAAGTCGGACATCCTGCGGGCATACAGCGCGGAGGTGGTGCGCGCCACGACCACCGTGCCGCGGGAGGATCCGCGGCACCTGTTCAACGTGGTCCAGCGGCTCGCCGCGGAGATTCCCGGGGCCTGGCTCGCCAACCAGTACGACAACCTGGCCAATCCCGATGCCCATGTCCGGACCACCGGTCCCGAGATCTGGGAGCAGACCGGCGGCCGGGTGACCCACTTCGTCGCGGGCGTCGGCACCGGCGGAACCGTCACCGGCACCGGCGGGTACCTGCAGCAGGTGTCCGGCGGCGCGGTGACCGTGGTCGGCGCGGACCCGGAGTCCTCCTCGTACGGAGGCGGGGACGGCAGCCCGTGGTTCGTCGAGAGCATCGGGCACTTCCTCCACCCCGAGACGATCGAGGACCGCTGGCCGCAGGCCTACCGCTCGGAGGTGGTCGACTCCTTCGAACGGATCCCCGACCGCGAATCGCTGCTGACGGCACGCCGGCTCGCACGGGAGGAGGGCATCCTGGCCGGCCCGTCCTCGGGCACGGCGGTGGCGGCGGCGCTGCGGGTGGCGCGGCGGCTGGGCCCGGACGACCTGGTGGTCGTGCTGCTGCCGGACTCGGGACGCTCGTACCTGTCCAAGGTGCACAGCGACGTGTGGATGCGGGAATGGGGCTTCCTGGAGGAGCCGGGGGAGACGGCGGTGCGGGAGGCGCTGGAGGCGGCGGGCCCGCCGGTGACGGTCCCCGCCGACGCGACCGTCGGCGAGGCGGTGGAGGCGCTGCGGGCCGTGCCGGGTGGCGTGGCACCGGCGGTGCTGGCGCGGGCGGCGCGCCCGTTCGGGGTGAGCGCGACGGAGGTGGTGGGCTCGGTGTCGCGGGAGGTGCTGGCGGCGGCGCTCGCGGACGGCGGTGCCAAGCCGGGCGATCCGCTGGGCGCGCTGCTCGGGCCGGCGCTGCCGACGGTGGGCGTCGGGCAGTCGCCGGCCGAGGCGCGGGCGGCCCTGGCGGGGCCGACCGGGCAGGTGGGGCAGGTGGGGCAGGCCGGGCAGGCCGGCGGGGGTGGCCACCCGGCCGTCCTGGTGCTGGTGGACGGGCGGGTGGCCGGGGTGCTGCCGCGGGAGGCCTTCGAGAACTGACGATCCGTCAGATGGCGCCGGTGGGTGTCAGGATGGCGGAGATCACCCGGTCCAGCGTGCGGTCGAAGGCCCTGTCCGGGTCGGCGGGCGGGCCGGCGGTGGCGAATGCCTGCGCCAGGTGCGGGAATTCGCCGCTCATCGCCGCCTGGCTGAGGTAACCGACCAGCTCCGCCTGCCACTTGGCGCCCGCAGCCGCCGTCTGCTCGTACTGCGCGAACTGGGTGACGAACCCGTTGAACAGTGCCATCGCCTCCATCCGGGCTCCGCCGCCGAGGCCGGTGGGGGCGGTGACGGCCAGGAAGTGGTCGGTGTAGCGCAGGGCGTTGGGGCCGAGGCTGGGACGGGCCAGCAGCAGCGCGGGCAGCCAGGGGTGGCGGCGGGAGATGTCGAGCTGCTGGTGGGCGAGGTCGGCGAGGTCGGCCCGGACGTCGCCGCTCGGCGCGGGCGGCAGCCGGTACTCGCCGGTGACCGCGTCGAGCATCAGGTCGAGCAGGTGCTCCTTCTTCGGAACGTAGTTGTAGAGCGACATCGTGCCCGCGCCGAGCGCCGCCGCGACCCGGCGCATGGAGACCGCGTCCAGGCCCTCGGCGTCGGCGATCCCGATGGCCGCGGCGGCGATCGAGTCGCGACTGTGGGCCGGGCGCGGGCCGCGGCCGGTGCGCTCGGGGCGCAGCCAGATCAGTTCTGGGGCCTCGGGGGGTGTGGGCCTGCCCGGCTGCTGCGCAGCGTCGGGGCTCTTTCGGCTCTCGGAGCCGGTGGGGGTCTTGCTGGACGGCACTGGAAGATCACCTCGCTCTCCCATCTTAGAGACGCTTCCGGATCGACCCCTTAGATACGTACGGCGTACGTAGTACGATTGCGTCCGCATTCGCTTCTACGTACGCTGTACTTAGAGAAGGGCAGAGCCATGTCCGACACCACCCGGCCCGCCATCGAGATGGCGGGCGTGGCGAAACGCTTCGGCGCCACCCAGGCCCTGCGCGGCCTCGACCTCACCGTCCCCGCCGGCACCGTCTGCGGCCTCCTCGGCCCCAACGGCGCCGGCAAGACCACCGCCGTCCGCGTCCTCGCCACCCTGGTCGCCCCCGACCGCGGCACCGCCAGGGTCGCCGGACACGACGTCGTCCGCGCCGCCGAGGACGTCCGACGCTCCATCGGCCTCGCCGGGCAGCACGCCGCCGTCGACGAGGGCATCACCGGCCGCGACAACCTCCACCTGCTCGGCCGGCTGCACCGCCTGGGCGCCCGCCGGGCCCGGGCGCGCGCCGACGAATTGCTGACCCGCTTCGGCCTCGCCGAGGCCGCCGACCGGCTGGTGCGCACCTACTCCGGCGGCATGCGCCGGCGCCTCGACCTCATCGCCAGCCTGGTCACCAGCCCGCCCGTACTCTTCCTGGACGAGCCGACCACCGGGCTCGACCCGCGCAGCCGCCAGGAAATCTGGGACACCGTCAAGGAGTTGGCGGACGGCGGCACCACCGTCCTGCTCACCACCCAGTACCTGGAGGAGGCCGACCGGCTCGCCGACGACATCGTCGTCGTCGACCACGGCGCCGCCATCGCCACCGGCCCACCGGACCGGCTCAAGGCGGCGATCGGCAGTCAGGTCTCCGTCACCCTGGCCACGCCCGGTCAGCTCGCCTCCACCGCCGTGGTGTTGTCCGCGATGACGGGCGGCGACGCGCAGGTGGACGTCGCCGAGCGGACCGTCACGGTGCTGACGGCCCCCGGCGTGTCCGTCCTGTTGCCCTCGCTGGTGCGGGAGTTGGACGGGGCGGGGGTCGTCGCGCAGGACGTCGCGGTGCGGACTCCGTCGCTGGACGACGTCTTCCTGGCGCTGACCGGCCGGTCGGGCGGGGCCCCCGCCGAGTCCGCCGAGTCCGCCGAGGCCGGGGCGCCCGCCGAGCCCGCTGAGGTCGGAGGGCCCGCCGAGGCCGGGAGGGCCGCCTGATGGCCACCGTCGTGTACGCGGCCCCGCGACCGTCCACCGTCGGCCGGCTGCTCTCCGACACCTGGACGTCGATGCTCCGCATCCTGCTCAACTACCGCCACTCACCGGGCCTGTTGGCCGCCTCGCTGGGCGTCCCGGTGATCATGGTGGTGGTCTTCGGGTACGTCTTCGGCAGCGCGATGCGGGTGCCGGGCGGCGGCGACTACCGGGAGTTCCTGATGCCCGGGCTGTTCGCCATGGTCGCCACCAACGGCATCATGCCCACAATGGTCGGCGCCGCCCGCGACGTCGGGCGCGGCGTCACCGACCGGCTGCGCTCCATGCCGGTCTCCCGTACCGGTCTGCTGCTCGGACAGACCCTCGCCGACCTGCTGGTCAGCGCGGTCGTCCTGGCGCTGCTGGCACTGGTCGGGCTCGCCACCGGCTGGCGGGCCCGGCACGGACTCGCCGACACCGCGGGGGCGTTCGCACTGCTGCTGCTCTTCCGGTTCGTGATGACGTGGGTCGGCACCCTGCTCGGCCTGACCGTCGGCAAGGAGGAGGCGGCCGGCCAACTCTCCGTCGTGGTCTTCCCGGTGGCGATGATCACCAACGCCTACGTGCCGACCGTCGGCATGCCCGGCTGGCTGCGCTTCGTCGCCGACTGGAACCCGATCAGCTCCGTCGTCCAGGCCTGCCGGGAGCTCTTCGGCAACCCCTCGGCACCCGGATCCGCCTGGCCGGCGCAGCACGCCACGCTCGCCGCGCTGCTCTGGAGCGCCGTGCTGCTCGCGCTCTGCATGCCGCTCGCCGTACGGAAGTTCGCCACGCACGGGCGGTGACCAGGGGTTCCGGCGCGCCCGCGAAATGTGCTGGACAGGGGGGTCGGTGTGGTCTTGGGTGGGGCGCCATGGAGTACACCCACCTCGGCCGCACCGGCCTGACCGTCTCCCGCCTCTGCCTCGGCACCATGAACTTCGGCCCGCACACCGAAGAGGCCGACGCCCACCGTCTCATGGACACCGCCCACGACCGCGGCATCAACTTCTTCGACACCGCCAACAGCTACGGCCGCGACAGCGAGGGCAACCTCAAGGGTCGCACCGAGGAGATCATCGGCCGCTGGTTCGCCCAGGGCGGCGGCCGCCGCGAGCGCACCGTCCTCGCCACCAAGGCCTACGCCGACATGAGCGACTGGCCCAACGGCGGCAAGCTCTCCGCGCTCGCCATCCGCAAGGCCGTCGAGGCCAGCCTGCGCCGCCTGCAGACCGACCACATCGACCTCTACCAGATGCACCACATCGACCGGGCCACGCCCTGGGAAGAGATCTGGCAGGCGATGGAGATCCTGGTCGCCCAAGGCAAGATCATCTACGTCGGCTCCAGCAACTTCGCCGGCTGGCACATCGCCCAGGCCCAGGAGGCCGCCCGCTCCCGCCACTTCCTCGGCCTGGTCAGCGAGCAGTCCCTCTACAACCTGCTCGACCGCGCGATCGAGCTCGAGGTCATCCCCGCCCTCCAGCACTACGGCCTCGGGCTCATCCCGTGGTCGCCGCTGCGCAGCGGCCTGCTCGGCGGCGTCCTGCGCAAGGAACGCGAGGGCACCCGCGACCGCAGCGGCACGGGCTACGCGAACGAACTCCTCGCCAAGCACCGCGACCGCATCCAGGCCTACGAGGACTTCGCCGACGAACTCGGCACCGACCCCGCCGACCTCGCCCTCGCCTGGCTCCTCTCCCGCCCCGCCGTCACCGCCCCCATCATCGGCCCCCGCACCCCCGCCCACCTCGACGCCGCCCTCGCCGCCCTCGACCTCGAACTCGACCGGAAGACCCTCGACCGCCTCGACGAACTCTTCCCGGGCCACCAGCCCGCCCCGGAGGACTACGCCTGGTAGGCCACCCGCCCCCGGCCGGGGCCGGGCATTGCGGGGATCGTCCGGCCGGCGGGGATCCGCGGGACCTGCTCGGCCACCTGCCCGGGTGGTTCGGTGCCGCCGCCGGCTGGGCGCGGGACGTCGACTCCCGGGCCCGGCCGGCTGTGGTAGCAAGGCTGGTATGAGGGAGACGAGGGAACGGGGCGGGGAGCGGGGGGCGTACCACCACGGGGCGTTGCCGGAGGCGTTGGTGGCGGCGGCGTTCGAGGTGTTGGACGAGCAGGGGCAGGAGAAGGTGAGTGTGCGGGAGGTGGCGCGGCGGGCGGGGGTGTCGGCGGGGGCGCCGTTCCGGCACTTCGCCGACCGGCAGGCGCTGTTGACCGCGTTGGCGGACCGGGTGCTGGCGGACTTCGTGCGCTGGCAGGAGGCGCAGGTGGCGGCCGCCGGGCCGGATGGGGGGCCGGACGGGGGGTCGGTGATGCGGGCGGTCGGCCTGGGGTTCGTCCGGTACGCGGTGCGTCATCCGCGGCGGTTCGAGCTGGTGCGCTCGCGGGTGTTCGCGGCCTCGCGGGAGCCGGAGCTGCGGGAGCAACTGGACGGGATCGACCGGGCGTTGATGGATGTGGTCGCCGCGGACCAGGAGGCGGGCCGGTTGCGTCCCGGGGATCCGGCGCTGGTCGGGCTGGCCGGGCAGGCGCTGGTGTACGGGCTGGCGCAGATGATCGTGGACGGCTACCTGCCGACCGAGAAGGCGGAGGAGCTGGCCGCGCAGGTACTGGACACCTTCGGTCAGGGGATCGCCAACCAACCTGCGCAGTAGCTGAATTGTGGCGGTTGCGAGCCTTGACCGGGTCATCGTGCGCTGATGTAATCACCGCTTACATGGGGTGCGGGTTCGGCGCGGGGAGGCCGGGATGTCCACGGGTCCGGGATCACGTGCGGGAGGGACGGGTTCGCCGTTCGTCCGCTCGGTGTTCGCCAAGCCGCTGCGGGGCTACACCACCGCCGCCGCCACCGGCGACACCGTGGTGCTGCTCATCGGCATGCGGATCAACCGGTTCTGGGCCGTGCACCACTGGGGCCCGGTGATGTTCGCGATGTTCCGGATGCTGTACGAGCTGCGCCGCGGCTCCGAGCGTGGCGCCGAGCGCGGTCTTCTCGGCCGCATCCTGCTCACCGCCTCGCCGCGCACCTACTACGTCGTCCAGTACTGGGAGTCGAAGGAGAGGCTGTACGGCTACGCGAGCGCGCCGGACGGCTTCCACCACACCGTGTGGGGCATCGCCAACCGCAAGCTGCGGGAGGGCAAGGCCCGCGGGCACGTCGGGCTCTGGCACGAGACGTACATCGTGCCGGAGGGCGGGTACGAGTCGATCTACTTCGACATGCCGCCGTTCGGTCTGGCCGGCGCCACCGGTGCGCTCCCGGTGGAGAAGCGGGGACGGCACGCGACGCAGCGGCTGGCCTACCGGTCGAGCGAGACCGGCGGGGCGGGAGACTCCGCCGGCGCCGGGAAGCGGCTCGGGGACACAGCCGTCGGGGACGGCGCGACGGGCGCGTAGGTGGCGGTGGCCGGCGAGACGGGTGAATCGGGCGAGTCCGGCCCCATGGCGACCGCCAGGTAGACCCATGGCGCCAGGAGAATCGTCGCGCCCGTCGCCAGTAGGGCCAGTACCCCCAGGAAGACCTGCTTCACCGTTGCTCCCACGTCCTCGACCGTCCTTGTCCACCGCGTGATCACGGTACGGAAAGCCGCAGGTCGGCCGCCTGAGTACGGATACTCAGGGAGTGTCGTGAGTTGTCCGGCCGCCCGGCGTGAGAGCGTCGGGGGATGGTGGATCAGGGCAGCGCCGCGCGGCCGGCGCGGGTGGTGCACGAGGTGCCGTACCGGGCGCAGTGGGAGTCCCCGGAGCTGGTGCGGGAGATCGTCGACGGGCGGTTGGACGCGTCTGCGGACCCGCGCTGGGGGCAGTCCGGGGCGGCCGGCCCGACGGAGTACGCGTGGTGGTCGTGGCGGCTGTGCGGGGTGGCCTGCCTGCGGATGGCGCTGGAGCACTGGTGGGGCGTGACACCGACGGCGATGGCGCTCGCGGGCGAGTGCGTGGCGGCGGGCGCCTACGTGCGGGACGGTGAGAGCCTGCGCGGGCTGATCCACCTGCCGTTCGCCGACTACGTCCGGCGGCGGTGGGGACTCGCGGCGCACGCCCGGGAGTTGACGCCCGAGGAGGTGTCGGCCGAGGTGGCCCGCGGACGGCTGGTGATGGTGTCGGTGCACCCGTCGATCCGGGAGCCGGGCGGTCCGGAGCCGGTACGGCGCGGCGGCCACCTGGTGCTGGCGGTGGGCGCCACGGACACGGCGCTGCTGATCCACAACCCGTCCGGTTTCCCGGGGGAGTCGCAGGCCTTCGCGCGCGTGCCGTGGCGGTCGTTCGGGGCGTTCTACGCCGGGCGGGGGATCGTGCTCGGCCCGCCGGGGGAATAGCGGAGCAGGGGAGCAGCAGAGCAGGGACTAGGGGAGCAGGCGAGTAGCGGAGCAAGCGGAGTAGCGGGCGGCCTACGGGTTGTCGGGCAGCCCCGCCGGGTTGACCGGAAGTTCGCTGCGACACAGTGCCGATATCGGTTTCAACGCCGCTGCCAGTCGGTCGAGTTCGGCGCGCGGGTAGTCCTCCCACACCCGGGTGGCGGCCAGGTCGGTGGCGGCCTCGACGGCCTGGTGGCGGATCCGACCGAGTTCGGTGACCGTGCCCGCGGCGGTCAGCCAGCCGCGCTCGACCAGGCGCTCCGCGGCCGCCTCCCACTCGGCGTCCGTCCATCCGCGCAGCGGCTGGATCATCTCGCGCCGCATGTCCATCGCGCAGCGGACCACCAGCGCCTCGCAGCCGTCCAGCCCGGCCGCCACCAGCGCGGCCACGTGGCCGTCCCCGCGGTGCTCGCGCATCACGGTGGCGGCCTGCCAGAGCCGCTCGTACAGGCCGGTCGGCCGGGGGAGCGCGGTGTTGGCGGCGGCCAGTACCCGGCCCGCGCAGTCCAGCCGGGACGCGACCTGCTCCAGGGTCTCCGCGACCAGCTCGACCTGCTCCGGGTTCACGTGCTCCAGCAGCCGGGCCAGCGTCGCCGCCGAGCCCTTCAGTCGGGCGACCAGCGCCTCCTCCGGGCTCGCGTGCGTCCACACCTCCGGCAGCGCGCGCCCGACCATCGCCGGGGAGAAGTTGAAGAACGCGGCGACCACGGGCGTCGCGTCCACCGCGCCGAGCGGGGCCGAGCGGCTCGCGAAGTAGCTGTGCAGGCGGCCGTGCAGACCGGCCTCCTCGAAGGCGGCGCGCCCCTCGGGCAGGAAGTAGGTGACGGCGTGCACCGGCTCGAAGAGCCACCACAGTGCGCGGGCGGGGTGGACGAGATCGGCCATCGGAAGACCTTCCTCGGACGGAGCTCCGGGTGGAAGCGGGAGCTCGGCTGGTCGGGACGGCCCGGCGCACGCCGCCGCGGCCCGTGCCTGGACCGCTGCGGCGGGTGCGTGGACCGCTTCCATGGCTGATGACCACAGCGGCGCCCCCGGTAATCCCCGGCGGGGTGTGATGACGGTCACGTGCAGGCGGCGGTAGGCGGTCGGCGGCCGTGCGGCGCGAGATGATGAGCCAAGGCGCCCGCTGCCGGGGCGCCCCAGCCCTCATGTGAAGGTAGTCGGTCATGGCCCAGATCAACCCCAGCATCCTGTCCGCGGACTTCGCCCGGCTCGCCGACGAGGCCGAGGCCGTCCGGGGTTCCGACTGGCTGCACGTGGACGTCATGGACAACCACTTCGTGCCCAACCTGACCCTGGGCGTCCCGATCGTCGAGTCGCTCGCCCGCGCCACCGACATCCCGCTCGACTGCCACCTGATGATCGAGGACCCGGACCGCTGGGCCCCCCAGTACGTCGAGGCGGGCGCCGGCTCCGTCACCTTCCACGTCGAGGCCGCCGCCGCGCCCGTCCGGCTCGCCCGCGAGATCCGCGCCAAGGGCGCCCGGGCGTCGATGGCGCTCAAGCCGGGCACGCCGATCGAGCCGTACGAGGACCTGCTCCCCGAGCTCGACATGGTGCTGATCATGACCGTCGAGCCCGGCTTCGGCGGCCAGGCGTTCCTGGACATCATGCTGCCGAAGATCCGCCGCACCCGGGAGCTGATCGCCAAGCACGACCTGGAGCTGTGGCTGCAGGTGGACGGCGGCGTCGCCGCCGGCACCATCGAGCGCTGCGCCGAGGCGGGCGCGGACGTGTTCGTGGCCGGCTCGGCGGTGTACGGGGCGGAGGACCCCGCTAAGGCGGTCCGCGGCCTGCGGGACCTCGCCGGCAAGGCCTCGGCGGACGCCTGGTGGGCCTGCCGGCACTGAGCCGCCGCAGCTCACGGCGGTCGCCGAGTCGCCGAGTCGCCGACCGCCGGATGGCCGGGCGCGGGTGGAGGAACGTCGGACCGTGACGGATGATCGGTGACGACGAACCCCTCTCCGCCCGGCCTTCCTCGTACGGTGGTGGAAACCGCGATGAGCAACCTCGACCTCAAGCCCACCCCGACCGCCTGCGGCCGCGAGGCCAGCAGCGGCCCGGTGAAGGAACTGTTGGCACCACGTCAATTCCCGCTCGGTGGAAGCACGGTGGTCCGCCGCCTGCTCCCCAACCTCGGCCGGCGGATGGTCGGCGCCTGGTGCTTCGTCGACCACTACGGCCCGGATGACATCGCCGACGAGCCCGGCATGCAGGTCCCGCCGCACCCGCACATGGGCCTGCAGACGGTCAGCTGGCTCCACGAGGGCGAGGTGCTGCACCGCGACAGCCTCGGCAGCCTGCAGACCGTCCGGCCGTACGAACTGGGCCTGATGACCTCCGGCCGGGCGATCTCCCACTCCGAGGAGTCCCCGCGGCCGCACGCCCGCCACCTGCACGGCGCCCAGCTCTGGGTCGCCCTCCCGGACGCCCACCGGCACACCGCCCCCACCTTCGAGCACCACCCCGACCTGCCCGTCGTCACCGCCCCGGGCCTGCGCGCCACCGTCATCCTCGGCACCCTCGACACCGCCATCTCGCCCGGCACCACCCACACCCCCCTCGTCGGCGCCGACCTCGCCCTCGCCGAGGGCGCGGACCTCCGGCTCCCCCTCGTCCCCGACTTCGAGTACGCCGTCCTCGCCATGTCCGGCCGCGTCGACGTCGACGGCGTCCCCGTCGAACCCGGCTCCATGCTCTACCTCGGCTGCGGCCGCCCCCACCTCCCGCTCCACGCCCACACCGACGCCGCCGTCCTCCTCCTCGGCGGGGAACCCTTCGACGAGAAGATCGTCATGTGGTGGAACTTCATCGGCCGATCCGGTGACGAGATCGTACAGGCACGAACCGACTGGGAGAAGGGCTCCCGGTTCGGCGAAGTCCAGGGCTACGACGGCGGCCGACTGCGTGCGCCCGAGCTGCCCGACCTCCCGCTCAAGCTGCGCGGGCGGAGCCGCTGACCTGGGCGAACGTCGGCATCGGGCATGCGTACGGTCTCTGCTGACCGGCATGTAGGGGTGTTGCCCGGCCGACGGGTCGAGGGGTGGTTCAGGGGGTCGCCGGTGGTGCGCGAGCAGCTGAGGTGAGGCCTTCTCGGTTCTCATGTCCGAGAGCGTTTGACAGGGTCTGCTCGGATGGATGCTGACCTCTTGCTGACTCTTCTGACGTAGCGTCAGGCAAGGCGGGTGGATGGTGTCGGCCAGGTCGGCGGCGGACCTGCTGCTCGCCCGTCTGCCGGTGCGGTCGTGCTCTGCGCCCCGCACCGGGGGATCATGGAGCTGGTCCTGCACGCCACCCTGCTGGAGGCCGTGGCCCACGACTTGCGCGAGCCGCTGGCAGGGATCAAGGCGTCGGCTTCGAGTCTCTGTTCCGAGGAGGTCGACTGGCCGCCGGAGGACGTCCGCCACCTCTCGGTGATCATCGACGCCGAGGCGGACCGGCTGAACCGCATGGTCGCCAACCTGCTCGACCTGAGCCGCCTCCAGGCCGGGCGGGTGCCGGCGACCCTCTGGCCGACCGACCTGGCGGACGTCCTGGTCGCGGCCGTCGGCAGCCTCCCGTCCGGTGGCCCGCCCGTGGTCCTCGACCTCCCCGAGGGGCTCCCGCGGGTGGAGGCCGACGCCGGGCTGCTGGAGCGGGCGCTGGCGAACGTCCTGGCCAACGCGCTGACCTGGTCACCGCCCGGCGCCCCGGTCCGGGTGGACGCGGGCGCCGTGGCGGACCGGGTGGACGTGCGGGTCGTCGACCACGGCCCCGGCATCGGCGACCAAGAGCGCGAGCACCTCTTCGAGCCCTTCCACCGCAGCCGCTACGGGCCCGGCGGCCGGGTCGCGGGCGTCGGGCTCGGCCTGACCGTCGCCAAGGGCTTCACCGAGGCGATGGGCGGCGAGCTGACCGTCGAGAGCACCCCCGGCGGCGGCACGACCTTCGTCTTCGGCCTCCGCCGGGCCGTGGCGGCAAGCCCCGGTTAGGCGGCCCGCCGCACCCCAGTGGCGAGGGGGATCGGCGCGCCGCTTCGGGCAGCGGACTCCAGGCTGCGCAGCAGGTCCGACGGTCGGACGGTGACCACCGGGCACCCGGCGTGCGTACGGCAGTAGTGGGCGACGGATCCGTGCAGGGCGTGCCGCAACCGTGCTTGGCCGGCGGCGCCGACCACGACCAGGTCACTCGGGGAGGTCACGGCGGAGACCAAGGCGGGGCCGGCCTCGCCGCGGACCACCACGGGGTGGACGACCAGGTGGGCGGGGTAGCCGCCGAAGGCCTGCTCGAAGGCGGTGTCGAGGCGTCGGCGGGCGGCGTGTTCCAGCTCGGAGAGCGGGCGCAGTCCGTCCGTGTCGGACGGCTGCCAGGCGGTCACCGGCACGAGGACCGCTCCGCGCGCGGTCGCCTCCGTCACCGCGCGGTGCAGGGCGGCGAGACTGCCCAAGGACCCGTCGAGTCCGACGATCACACGCGTGGCGCCGGTCATGGCCGTTCAACTCCTTCATCGTGCGGGCTGCTGTCGGCCCGCACGTCCAGTGAAGTCCGCAGCCGCTGCGGGCGGACAACCGCTGACAGAACCATGACGCCCGGGGATCGGGTCTTGGCGACTCCTTGACGACAGCCGGCTCGTCGGTCGAGGCCGAGTGCTCAGCGGGCGCGGGCGGGTCCGGTCAGACGTGGTCGAGGCGCTGGCCTCCCTGGGGTCCGTACCAGGTGAGGTCGATGCCCTCCGTGGGTTCGGCGGTAGGCGTCGACCAGGCCGAGTGCGCCGAGGGAGCGGTAGAACTCGTAGTCGTGGTCGGCGAAGAGCGCGCGGCTGGCCGGCGGGTCGCGGGCTGCACGCCCCATTCCGCAGACTCGCACGCGCCTCCACCGTCCCGCTGCCGCGACGGCCACGCCAGCCCCGCCCGCGCTGATGGATTGCTCGGGCCGCCTCGGTGGACTCCACGACCATGCGCTCCTGGGCGCTGATCGCACGGGCGGTGTCGGGCCAGTCCGCGGGGTCGGAGAGGTTCAGGACGGTCCCGGCGGGCCCGCCGAGCCGGAGGGTGGTCAGCGATGCGAGCGTGACCTGGGGCACGGCAGGGGTCCTCTCAGTCGGCGGTGACGGCCTTGAGTGCGAGGTTGCGGAGCGGGGCGAGGCGGGTGCGGTTGTCCTGGTGGTGGTAGACGGCGTTGGCGCAGATGGCCAGGTAACGGCCGGTGGCCGGGGCGAGGTAGAGGCTGGTGCCGGTGAAGCCGTGGTGGTAGGCGACCCGGCCGTCGTCGGCGAGGATCCAGGCCAGGCCCCGGTGGAGGCCGGGCTCGATCTCGGTCTTCGGCTCCATGCTGGTGCGCAGCCAGGCCCCCAGGCCGTGCCCGTCGTCATATGCGGTGAGGAGGCGGTCCGCGAACTTCGCCAGGTCGGCCGGGGTGGTGAAGACCCCGGCGTGGCCGGCGACGCCGCCGAGCAGGGTGGCGTTGTCGTCGTGCGGGATGCCCCACAGGCGAGGGCCACCGGGGAGGCGCTGCTCGGTCGGGGCGACGTTGGCGGACCGGCTGACGGGTCCGTAGGTGGTGCGGGTCATGCCGAGGGACTGCCAGAGGTCGGCGGCGAGCTCGTCCAGGCGGCGGCCGTGGACGTGGGCGAGCGCGAGGCCGAGGAGGATGAACCCGCGGTTGATGTACTGGTGGCCGGCACCGGGTCCGGCGGTCAGCGGTTCGTCGCAGATCAGCTCGGCCAGGTGTTCGGTACGGCCTCGGTACTGGTCGAGGCGGGTCTCGGCCCGCAGGCCGGAGGTGTGAGCGAGGATCTGTCCGACCGTCACGTTCGCGCCGGGCGCCTGCTCCGGCACGCCGGGCAGCAGGTCTCGGACCGGCGTGTCCACGGAGATGCCGTCGGCGAGGCCGATCAGCGGCCAGGTGGACAGCACCTTGGTGAGCGACGCGGCGTCGTAGAGCGTGTCCGGGCCGGGGCGGGCGCCCCCGCACTCGGGCGCGACGAGGCCGGAGGCGGTGAAGGCGGGCAGGTCATTTCGGGTGCCATGGGCGATGACGCCGCCGGGCAGGGCGCCGTCGTCGACCAACAGGTCGAGGCACTGGCGCAGTTCGGCGATGGTGTCCGGGTTCCACAGTCGGGTGGTGGTCACGGAAGCTCCTGGTTGATCGTCAGGTCGGAACCGAGCGCGGCCAGTTTGGGCGGCAGGTCGCCGTAGCCGCGCCGGAGGTGGTACATGCCACGGATCGTAGAGGTGCCCTCGGCGGCCAAGGCGGCGAGCATGAGAGCCGTCACGGCCCGGATGTCCTCGCCCGCCACGTCAGCGGCAAGGAGGCGAGACGGCCCCTCGACGGTGATCGCCGGTCCCTCCGCGTTGACGGCCGCGCCGAACGCCCGCAGCGCGGCGAGGTGGCTGTCGCGCCGGCTGTAGATCCGCTCGTCGATCCGCGACGGTCCGGCGGCCTGGGTGAGGACGGCGGTCAGCTGGGGCTGGACGTCGGTCGGGTAACCCGGGTGGGGCCGGTGGCCATCTCCACCGCTCGCAGCCTTTCCGGCACGGTCACCGTCGTTCCGCCATGCTCGGCGGTGAGGAGGATCCCGGCGTCGGCGAAGACCGACACCAGGCCCGCCGGGAATCCGTCGGGCGGGAAGGCGTCGAGGTGGACGCTTCCTCCGGTGATCGCAGCCGCGAGCGCCAGGGTGGCGGCCTCCAGCCGGTCGGGCGGCACCCGGAAGACGCCGCCGGCGATGTGGTCGGTACCGGTGACGTGCAGGGCCTCGTTGCCCTGCCAGGTGATGCCGACGCCGGAGCGGGCGAGCAACTCGGCGGTGACCGTGACCTCGGGTTCGATGCTCGGTCCGAGGATCGACGAGGTGCCGGGTGTGCGGGCGGCCAGCAGCATCGCGGTGACCGTTGCTCCCAGGCTCGGGCCCCACTTCTTGGTGCTGACGGTGGTGATGAACGGCAGGCGCTTCGAGTCAAGGAAACGGGCACGAACGCGTCCCCGGTTGACCTCGACCTCGGCGCCGGCGGCTTCCATGGCGGCCAGGTGCAGGTCGATGTAGCGGGCGCAGAAGGCGTCGCCTCCGGGCAGCGGGAAGGTGACCTTGCCGGTGCGGGCCAGCAGGGCGGCTGCCATGACCGCGGTGGTGCGGATGCGACGCCCGAGGTCGTCCGGGATGACCGGGAAGTAGGAGTCGGCGGGCCGGGTCTCGAACTCGCCGTCGCTGATGGTGGCTCGGGTGCCGGTGCGGTGGAGGATCTCGGCGCAGACGCCGGTGTCGAGGATCGCGGGGGCACCGGCGAGGGTGAGCGGCCGGTCGGCGAGGATGGCGGCGGCGTACAGGTGCAGGGCGATGTTCTTGCTGCCCTGGACCGTCGTGGTTCCGTGCAGCGGGTGGCCGCCGGTGATCCGCAGGGTGAGCCGGTCGGTGGTCGTGGTGGCGGTCATGGTCACCTTCCCTGGCTTCCGGCGGGGAAGAACCCGCCGATCTGGGTTCGGGGGTAGAGGGTGGTGTGGGCGCCGATGAGGGTGGCGGGCTGGAGCACGGTGCCGGCGGGGACGATCACGCCGTCACCGATCACCGCGCCGAACTTGGTCTGGCCGGTGGCGATGCGGCGGCCGTCGAGGTGGGCGCAGACCTCTTCGGTGGCGGGCTCGGCGACCGGGCCGCAGGTGACCTTCAGGCCGGTGGTGGAGGGCGCCGCCTCGCTCCGCAGCTGTCTCGGCACAGCCCCACCGTGCGCGAGACGATGGCCGGGCTGCTGCGAGCACAGCGGCGACTCCCGGAGCCAATGTCGAACTTCGCCTCCTGGATCGGGATGTGACGGCGGACTGATACAGAGTTGTGTTAGTTCTGGACTTGCAACGGCTCGACCTTGTTCATGACGGATTCACCGACATGACAGGAGCCTTCGCATGCCTCCCTCGTTCGGCACCAGTACATGGGCGCCGATCTGCCGCCTGCTCCTGGTGCTGCACCAGGGCAAGGACGCCTTCGCCCGGCACGCCGGCGCCCACCCGCTGGTCTGGGCGGAGCAGGAGACCGGGGACGGCCAAGCCGCGGTCTCCGCATCGGGAGGTGATCGGTGATCGAGGGCCAGGACCGGCACGCTGCCGTCCGGGTCCTGAACGCACACCTCATCGCGCCGTTCGGCGGCGCGAGGGCGGCGTCCTGCGATTACCCCGTCGGGTGCGGGCAAGCGCGAAGTGAGGGTGGGCGCTCGGTCAACAATCGACGTCAAGGACGACCTTGCCGGTGGTGCGGCGGGCGGTGAGGTCGTGGTGGGCCTGGCGGGCCTGGCCGAGCTTGTAGACCGGGCCGTTGAGCGGCTTGAGCCAGCCGTCGGAGACCGCCGCGAACAGCGCGGACATCGAGTCCTTGAGGTGCGTGCGCGAGGGGTAGAGGTTCGGGAGCCAGAAGCCGCTGACGGCCTTCGACCCGGCGAGCAGGCTGGTGATGGGCACGAGCCCGCCGACCCCGGTGACGGCGCCGAAGGCGGACATCCTGCCGCGCGGGGTGAGAGCGGCGAGGGTGGCCTGCCGTCGGACCGGACGGGAACCGGCTACCGGCGTAGCTGCTCGACCAGTGCGGCGAAGAGCTGCAGGTTCGGGAACATCCATACCGGGTCGCCGGTCAGGTTGGTCGGCTTCCCGGCGGCCTCGATGCGGACGAGTCCCCGCCTCGTGTGGACGCCTTGCACCTGCGACCAGGAGACCTGTTTCCGCCCCGCCGCCACGCCGCTCCGGCTCACCAGGAAGCCGCCGAACGGCATGGTTTTGCCTGCCCGGAGTGCGATGAGCGCGTCCGCCAGCTGCGCCTCGGTCACGGCCTGCTGGATTCGTGGACCCCAGTCTTCGGGGTTCGGGAACCCTTCGCGGAGGGTGATTTCCTGGCCTTCGCCGTCACGTAACGTGTAGGCGTGTTTGACGCGGTTGCTCCGGCCGAAGGTGTGGTAACGGCCGATGTTCTGGTGCACCGTCATCGTGTCCCACCGCAGTGCCCTGAGCTTGCCCCCTACGACGACGACCAGGCCGTGCTCGTGGAGGTGAAGGCCGGCGTTCTTCCTGGTACTCCTGTTGTGCCTCTCGCGCAGGACCCTGAAGAGCAGGAGGACCGCGACGGGCGGCAGGAAGACGAGGAGTAAGGCGGGAGACGTACGAGCCAGGGCGATGCCGGCGGACACCAGCAGGGCGAGGAGCACGGACACGGTGACGAGGTCCGACCGCTGAACAGTCGGCGAGGGCAGGGTCGGAAGGTAGGTCGCCCGATGGTCGCCCAACCGTTGCCGCGCGACCGCCTCGGCGACCTGCTCCGAGTACTCGGTGGGAACGTGCCGGTGAGCGAAGTCGTCGGACACGGCGCTGTGCTCCTCGATCGGATCTCGGCCGGGAAGCGGCCCACGCTAGCGGGTCGGTGCGGAGGACGCGACGCGTCGAAGGCCTGACGCCGCGACCTTGATGCGTCTCTCCCCGCATCTTGACGAGGTGTTGATTCCGGAGACGGTACGCGCTGAGTGGGCGTCTGTCGGCCGCTGCGCCAACGGGGCGAACCCGCGTGGACGGTTCCAGGAAGCGGAGCGGCTGTCGCGTAGCCTTGCGCCCTGCCGCCGCCTCGGTGGCGCCGGTTCGGGGACGTGGACAGGGGCGCAGGGTGAGTTCGTCGGGTGCGGCTGCGTCGACGCGGCGGACGAGGTTCCGGGCGTGGCTGCTGGAGGGCCTGGCCGACATGGCCAAGCAGTATCCGGGGCCGCACGCGGAGGCGCCGGTCGAGCACAAGGGCCAGCGGTGGTGGCGGGTGATGTGCCTGACCGGCCTGGACTACTTCTCGACGCTCGGTTATCAGCCCGGCATCGCGGCTCTCGCGGCCGGGCTGCTGTCGCCGGTGGCGACGGTCGTGCTGGTGATCGTGACGCTGTTCGGCGCGCTGCCGGTCTACCGGCGGGTCGCGAAGGAGAGCCCGCACGGTGAGGGCTCGATCGCGATGCTGGAGCGGCTGCTGTCGTTCTGGCAGGGGAAGCTGTTCGTGCTGGCGCTGCTGGGGTTCGCGGCGACGGACTTCATGATCACCATTACCCTGTCGGCGGCGGACGCGACCGCGCACCTGGTGGAGAACCCGAGTCTGCACAGCGCGCTGTCCGGCAAGCAGATGTTGATCACGCTGATCCTTGTCGCCCTGCTTGGCGCGGTCTTCCTCAAGGGGTTCAGCGAGGCGATCGGCCTGGCGGTCGTCCTGGTCGTGGTCTACCTGGCGCTCAACGTCGTCGTCGTGGTGAACGGGCTCTGGCACGTGCTGGAGAACCCGGACGTGGTCACGGACTGGGCGGACGCGCTGACCGCCGAGCACGGCAACGTGATCGCGATGATCGGCGTCGCGCTGATCGTCTTCCCGAAGCTGGCGCTGGGTCTGTCCGGCTTCGAGACCGGCGTCGCGGTGATGCCGCACATCGAGGGCGATCCCGAGGACACCGAAGAGAAGCCCGTCGGTCGGATCCGCGGCGCGCGCAAGCTGCTCACCACCGCCGCGCTGATCATGAGTGCGTTCCTGATCACGACGAGTTTCATCACCACGGTCCTGATCCCCAAGGCCGCGTTCGAGGCGGGCGGGCAGGCCAACGGCCGCGCCTTGGCTTACATGGCCCACCAGAACCTGGGCAGCGGCTTCGGCAGCGTCTACGACCTGTCGACCATCGCGATCCTCTGGTTCGCCGGCGCCTCCGCGATGGCCGGCATGCTCAACCTGCTGCCCCGGTACCTGCCGCGCTACGGCATGGCGCCCCACTGGGCACGGGCGGTGCGGCCGATGGTGATCGTGCTGACGCTGATCGGGTTCCTGGTCACCTGGATCTTCGACGCGAACGTGGACGCCCAGAGCGGCGCGTACGCGACCGGCGTGCTGGTGCTGATCTCCTCGGCCGCCATTGCCGTCACCATCGCCGCGCACAAGGCTCGGCAGCGCAACTGGACCATCGGCTTCGCCGTGATCGCGGCGGTGTTCCTGTACACGACGGGCACGAACATCGCCGAACGTCCGGACGGGGTGAAGATCGGCGCCTGCTTCATCGGCGGGATCATCCTGGTCTCCTTCCTCTCCAGGCTCAGGCGGGCGTTCGAGTTGAGGGTCACCGACGTGGTGCTGGACGAGGCGGCCGAGCGGTTCGTTCGCGACTACACCTACCGGCCGATGCGGCTGATCGCCAACGAGCCGAACAGCCGTGACCTGGCGGAGTACCAGGAGAAGAAGCGGGAGCTCCGGGAGCACCACGACATCCCGGCCGACGTCGACCTGGTCTTCGTCGAGGTGACGGTTCGGGACCCGTCCGAGTTCGAGGCGGTGCTGGACGTGCGCGGCGAGGTCCTGCACGACCGCTACCGGGTGCTGTCGCTGGAGAGCTCCAGCGTCCCGAACGCGTTGGCGGCCCTGTTGATGACGATCCGGGACCGTACGGGGCAGATCCCGCACATCTACTTCGAGTGGACCGAAGGCGGCCCGGTCGGCCACTTCCTGCGCTTCTTCCTGTTCGGCCAGGGCGAGGTGGCCCCGGTCACCCGCGAGGTGCTGCGCGAGGCGGAGCCGGACCGTTCCCGGCGCCCGCGCGTCCACGTCGGCTAGGGCGGAACATGGAACCGGAGACGGAGAGAGACGGCGGGACGGCGGTGGCCGGGAAGCTGCGGGTGTTCCTGGGAGCGGCGCCGGGGGTGGGGAAGACGTACGCCATGCTCCGGGAGGGGCGGCGGCTGCGCGGCGAGGGGCTGGACGTGGTGGTCGGCCTGGTCGAGACGTACGGCCGGCACGGGACGGAGAACCAGCTGAGGGACCTGCCCGTGCTGCCCCGGCGGCCCGTGTCGTACCGGGGCGTGGAGCTGACGGAGCTCGATCTGGACGCACTGCTGGCGCGCCGCCCGGCGCTCGCGCTGGTGGACGAGCTCGCCCACACCAACGTGCCCGGCGGGCGGAACGAGAAGCGCTGGCAGGACGTGCGGGAGCTGCTGGACGCCGGGATCGACGTGGCGACGACGCTCAACATCCAGCACCTGGAAAGCCTGAACGACGTCGTCGAGCAGATCACCGGCGTCGCCCAGCGCGAGACGATCCCGGACGACGTGGTCCGGGCCGCCGACCGGATCGAGTTGGTCGACCTCAGCCCGCAGGCGCTGCGCACCCGGATGGCGCAGGGGGAGGTCTACCCGCCGGACCGGATCGACGTGGCGCTGGACCACTACTTTCGGGCCGGCAACCTGGGCGCCCTGCGGGAACTGGCGTTGCTGTGGCTCGCGGACCGGGTGGAGGAGGAGCTGGCGGACTACCGGGCCCGGCACGGCATCCGGGCGCCCTGGGAGACCAAGGAACGGATCATGGTCGCCCTCAACGGCGCACCGCAGGGCGAGCACCTGATCCGCCGGGGAGCCCGCACCGCGGCCCGGGTCCACGGGGACCTCCTCGGCGTGCACGTCCGCCTGGACGACGGCACGGTCGAGCGCGAGCCGCCGGGCCTGGCGCCGCAACGGGAACTGCTCCGGGAGCTGCGCGGCACCTACGTGGAGGTGAGCGGCAGCGACGTCGCGCGGGCTCTGGTGGACTTCGCCCGGACGGAGAGCGCCACGCAACTCCTGCTGGGGCCGACCAGCCGCAGCAGGCTGCGTGAGCTGGTATCCGGCTCGGTGATCAACCGGGTGATCCGGCTGGCCGGCCCGATCGATGTGCGCGTGCTGCCGCCGCCGGAGCCGGGACTACTGACGGTGCCGCCCGCGCCGCGCAGACGCCGCCCGGCACTCGTGCCGGTCCGGCGGCGCCGACTGGCGTGGCTGCTCGGACCAGCCGGAGCGATCGCGCTGGTCTGGGCGCTGTCGCCGCTGCGCGACTCGCTCGGCCTGCCCGGCGTGCTGCTGTGCCTGCTGCTGGTGGTGGCGGGGACGGCTCGGCTGGGTGGGCTGCTACCCGCGGCGGGCAGCACGGCAGCGGGCGCACTCGCGGCGGACTACTTCTTCACCACGCCCTGGCACAGCCTGACGGTGGAGCAGGGCGCTGACGTCGCGGCGCTGCTGGTGTTCCTCGCGGTGGCCGGGGTGATCTCCCACCTGATCGACGGCCTGACGCGCCGCTCGCAGCAGGCGGACCGGGCGCGCGCGGAGGCGGCCGTCCTCACCAGGCTGGCGGGGGAGACGGTGGAATCCGGGGCACGGGTGTCGTCCGATCTGGTGGCCGAGCTTCGGCAGGTCTTCGGGCTGGACGCGGCCGCCGTACTCGTTCGTACGGGCGCGCTCTGGCAACCGGCGGCTTCGGCCGGGGCGGAGGTGCCGCTGCTGCCCGACGAGGCGTCGTTCTCCGTCGACCTGGGGGACGAGGCGGTCCTCGTCCTGCGGGGTACGCCATTCACCGAGGAGGACACCCGGTTGCTCGGGCCGTACGTCACCCAGTTGAAGCTGGCCCGGGAGCGTGAGCGGCTGGTCGCGCAAGCATCGGCGGCCGAGGTCCTCGCGCACGCCGACGCGCTGCACACGGCGTTGCTGGAAGCCGTCGGAGAGGACCTGCGCACGCCGCTGGCAGCGGTGCGCCGGGAAGCGGAACGGATGCCGGACCCGGACGGGCGGCGGATCGGCGCCGAGGTCGAACGGATGGAGCGGCTGATCGCCAACCTGCTGGATCTGAGTCGGCTGCGGGCCGGGGTGATGCCGGTGGTGCTGCGGCCGACGGCGGTGGCCGAGGTGGTGCGGGCCGCTGCCGAGGGACTGACCGGCGTGCGCATCGAGTTGGAGTCGGAGCTGCCGCGGGTGCTCGCCGATCCCGGGCTCCTGGAGCGGGCGTTCGCGGACCTCCTGGCACTCGGGGCGGCGGGAGCAGGGCCGGTGGTGGTCGACGCCGGCCAGGTGGCCGGGCGAGTGGACGTCCGGGTCACCGTGCACGGAGGCGAGGCTGTCGGTCGGGAGGAGACCGGGCCGGCGGTGGTGCGGGGCTTCGTGGAGGCGATGAACGTCGAGCTGGCCGTCGAGGAGGCACCCGGCGGCGGCACCGCGTACGTGATCAGCCTGGTCCGTGCGGTGGCCTGATCCCATGGCGCGGATCGGTTGGCGACGCGGGGCGTCAAGATCGCGTTGTGAATCCGGGCGTCGGCGTAAGGATCTCGTCAACGCGGGGCGAGGGGCCGTGGGCCCGTGGGTTTGCTGGCCTCGAACGAACTCGCGGCGAAGCTGGGACAGGACGATGCGCATGTACTCCGCCCGCCCCGGTGGCCGTCGCTACCATCCCGTCCTCGACCGCCTGCCGGTCCCGGTGTCGGGCACCGTGGCCCTGGTCGCAGGGGGCGCGCTCGCACTCGGCCTCGGTTGGCTGGGCGAGCTCCACGCCGGCTGGTTGCCGTACATCGCGTACGTCAGCCTGGCCGCGCTGGCAGGAGCCTTCTCCCGGCCCCTGGCCGCGCCACTGGTCGGCCTGGCGGCGTGGTTGTGTTGCAACGCCTTCGTCGAGCACCACCATGCCGAACTCGGCTGGTCCGGCGTGGGGATCGAGAGCGAGCACTTCGTTCTCTTCACTGCCGCTGCCCTGGTGCTCTCCCTGCCTGCTGCGATTCCGCGTCGGGCGATCCGCGTCGAGCGCCTTCCGGTCGGCGAAGGGGCCGAGCGTCACATCGGTTGATGCCCGCCGCCTCGGCGTCGTTCCGGAGGCGGCGGGCCGGTCTGCTATCCGAGCCCGGGCACGAACTGGATCAGCAGGTCGATCGCCTTGATGCCGAGGAAGGGCAGCACCAGCCCGCCGAGCCCGTAGACGCGCAGGTTGCGGCGGAGCAGGTCGGTGGCGGAGGCGGGCTGGTAGCGGACGCCGCGCAGGGCGAGGGGGATCAGGGCGACGATGATCAGCGCGTTGAAGATGATCGCGGAGGCGATGGCCGAGGTGGGGCTGTGCAGTTCCATGATGTTGAGGTGGTGCAGTCCGGGGTAGGCGTTCGCGAACATCGCGGGGATGATCGCGAAGAACTTGGCGACGTCGTTGGTGATCGAGAAGGTGGTCAACGCTCCGCGGGTGATGAGGAGTTGCTTGCCGACCCGGATGATGTCGATCAGTTTGGCCGGGTTGGAGTCGAGGTCGACCATGTTGCCGGCCTCCTTGGCGGCCGGGGTGCCGGAGTTCATCGCGACGCCGACGTCGGCCTGGGCGAGGGCGGGGGCGTCGTTGGTGCCGTCGCCGGTCATGGCGACCATGTTCCCGGCGGCCTGTTCGCGCCGCAGGTGGGCGAGCTTGTCCTCGGGGGTGGCCTCGGCGAGGAAGTCGTCCACCCCGGCCTCCGCGGCGATGGCCTTGGCGGTGAGCGGGTTGTCGCCGGTGACCATGACCGTGCGGATGCCCATCCGGCGCAGTTCGGCGAAGCGTTCGGCGATGCCCTCCTTCACCACGTCCTTGAGTTCGACGACGCCGAGCGCGCGGGCGCCGTGCCGGTCGTGGACGGCGACCAGCAGCGGGGTGCCGCCGGCCTCGGCGATGCGGTCGACGAGCGGCTTGGCCTCGATCGGGAGCCGTCCGCCGGAGTCGACGACCCAGCGGGCGACGGCGCTCGCGGCGCCCTTGCGGATCAGGCAGACGGTGCCGTCGGGCCAGGTGAGGTCGACGCCGCTCATCCGGCTGTGTGCGGTGAACGGGACGGGCTGCTGCTCGCCGAGTTCACCGGGGGAGCGGGGCGGCACCCAGTACTGGCGGTTCGTCAGCTCGACGAGCGACCGGCCCTCCGGGGTCTCGTCCGCGACGGAGGCCAACTGGGCCGCTTCGGCGAGCTGTTCGGTGGTCGCGCCGGGCAGCGGGTGCAGGGCGACGGCCCGGCGGTTGCCGTGGGTGATGGTGCCGGTCTTGTCGAGCAGCAGCACGTCGACGTCCCCGGCGGCCTCCACCGCGCGGCCGGAGAGGGCGACCACGTTGCGCTGCACCAGGCGGTCCATCCCGGCGATGCCGATCGCCGAGAGCAGAGCGCCGATCGTGGTCGGGATCAGCGCGACCATCAGCGCGACCAGCACGATGGTGGTCTGGGGCGCGTTCGCGTAGAGGGCCATCGGCTGGAGCGAGACCACCGAGAGCAGGAAGACGATGGTGAGCGAGGCGAGCAGGATGTTGAGCGCGATCTCGTTCGGGGTCTTCTGCCGGTTCGCGCCCTCGACCAGGGAGATCATCCGGTCGACGAAGCTCTGCCCGGGCCGGGAGGTGACCCGGACGACGAGGTGGTCCGAGAGCACCTTGGTGCCGCCGGTGACGCCGGTGCGGTCGCCGCCGGACTCCCGGATGACGGGTGCGGACTCCCCGGTGATCGCCGATTCGTCGACGGTGGCGACCCCCTCGACCACCTCGCCGTCCTGCGGGATCACCTCGCCGGCCGCCACCAGCACGATGTCGTGCAGCAGTAACTGCTCGGCGGGGATGACCTCGTGGCGGTGGTCGCGGGTGCCGACCCGCCAGTGCAGCAGCCGCCGCGCGGTGGTGCCCGCCTGGGCGCGGCGCAGCGAGTCGGCCTGCGCCTTGCCGCGGCTCTCGGCGACGGCCTCGGCGAGGTTGGCGAAGAGCACGGTCAGCCAGAGCCAGAAGGAGATGACCCAGGCGAAGACGCCGGGGTGGAGCACCGCGCTGATGGTGGTGAGCGCGGAGCCGGTCTCGACCACCAGCATCACCGGGTTGCGCATCATGACGCGCGGGTGGAGCTTGCGGACGGCGGCGGGCAGCGCCTCGGCCAGCTGCCGCCGGGTGATGAGCCGGCGTCGGCCTCCCGGTGACGTGGGCCGGTGGCTCGGCGGCGGCTCGGGTGCCGGCGCCGGGCTCCGCTCCGGGCGGCGGAACCAGTTCTGCTGATCGGAGGTGGTGTCCGGGGTGGTGAGAGCCGAACGGCGCATCGTCTCGGGGACCTTCCGGGCCGCCCGGTCGGGTGGGGCGGCGGTTCGGGGGAGTGACGGTAACGCCGGAGAGCGAAGCACCGGATCTTCACGCGCCATGCGGGTCTTGATGACGGCTTGGCGCCCAGGACGGTTTCCCTGACGGCACCCTGACGTCTTGTCGGACACCTGTTCGTCAGAGAGTGCGTGCCGGGCCGGCCCAGTACACCACCTCCTGTCGCACGGGTCGGAAGCCCGCGGCTTCGGCGAGGGTCCGGCTGGCGTGGTTGCTCTGCGGCGCCGACCAGGTCGGGGTGAGGCCTTGGGCGTGGGCGGCGGTCGTGGCGGCACGGACGCAGGCGAGTGCGAGGTCGAGGCGCCGGAACGCCGGGTCCGTCGCCACTGCGATGTCCAGGTGGTTCCGTCCGGCGAGGTAGCCACAGGCGACCGAGGCCAGGTACGGCCCGAGGAACGCGCCCCAGGCGAAGCCGCTCGCCGCGAGTGCGTGATGACCGCCCCAGGTCTCGGCGGCCCAGTGCGGGAGGCCAGGGCGGTTCGCGGAGGAGGAACGGCGGGCGAACCGTTCGAGGTGCGCCTCATCGGTGGCGTGAAGTGGGCGTACCCAGGCCGCGGTGTTGCGGGAGACCGGCCGAGGCCGCTCCGAGTGGACGTGCAGCACGCGGATCCACGGCGTGATGTGGCTGAACGTGCGTCCCAACAGGGGGAGGAAGCGGTCCGGAGCGTGGAACTGCCCTCGTCCGAAGCGGGCAAGGACGTCCGGGTCCAGATGTTCGGGATCTCCGATCAGCAGCCGTTCCGGCCCGCAGTGCACCAGTAGTGCCCGGACGGTGTCGGGGTCGTCCGCCTACCAGCCGCCGTGGGCACTCCGCGCGACGTGGGCGGGCAGGACGCTCGCGCCCGGCTGCTCGGGGGTGAACCAGTCATGGGAGGGCAGAACGGTGACGGACATCCGTCCAGTACGGCAGACCGGGGTGGGTTGATGTCGGCTCGTTGACGAAAGCCTGGCAGCGACGGGGGTTCTTGCTGACGGAGCCTTGGCGTGTGCCGAAAGCCCGGCCCGGTGCCAGGGGCACCGCATCAACAAGACGTCGAGAGCCCGTCAGGGGTTCGTCAGGGAGGGTGAACGAGCTTGCCCCCGGCATCGGGGGTGGCTTTGATGGGGGACATGCACCGCTCGACACGCCACCACGACCGCCCGCCGCATAGTCGGCCGCGGATCGTCGCTGTCGCGGTCGCCATCGCCGTCCGGTAGGACCGAGCTCCTTCCCGCTCGTCACCGGCGGCGTGCACGGGCCCGGTGCCGTTACGTCGTGCCCGTGCCGATCACCGCCGTCCGTCCCCTGCCCGACAGGCTCCGAGAGCAGGGGGCGGACGAGCGTTCTCATCGCATCACACCCTTTCGCACCGGTGGCCCCGTCTGCGCCGCGGCTTCATGCCGCCGTGCCTTCGCACCCCGCCGGTGCCTTTCCACCCTTGGATGGGTCATGTCCGACGCTGTTCTGTCCGCCCGCACCGCCCTCGTCACCGGCGCCTCGTCCGGGATCGGCTGGGAGACCGCCCGGCTGCTCGCCGGGCACGGCGCGACCGTGCTCGTGCACGCGCGCACCACCGGCGAGGCCGAGGCGGCTGTCGCCCGGCTGGTCGACGCGGGTGTCCGGCGCGACCAACTCGTCGAGCTGGCAGCCGACTTCACTCGCCTGTCGGAGGTCGCGGTGCTGGCCGGCACCGTCGTCAAGCACTACCCGGCGCTGGACCTGCTGGTCAACAACGCCGCCACGGTGGCGCCCGAACGCTGCACGCTGACCGACGACGGCAACGAGGTCTCGCTTCAGGTCAACTTCCTGGCCGCGCACCTGCTTTCCAAGCTGTTGCGCGCCCCGCTGTCGGCGGCCGGCGATGCCCGGATCGTCAACGTGTCGTCGTCCCTGCACCGCACCGCCTCGATGAACTGGTCGGACCCGCACCGGGTGAAGAAGTACTCCCGGGTCGCCGCCTACGCGCAGTCGCAGCTGGCGCTCACCATGGCGACCGCCGACATGGCCCCGGCCGGTTCCGGCATCACCGCCGTCAGTGTCAACCCCGGCCTGTGCGACACCGCGCTGCTGCCGCTGTACGGGCGAGCCGGTGCACCGGCGGCGGAGGGGGCGGCGGCCGTGGTCAGGCTCTGCCTGCCGGAGACGGTTGTCGCCAACGGCGCCTACTTCGACGGTGGCGTCATCGCGCCGACCGCGCAGGCCGCCCAGGAGGAGCGCTCGCTGAAGCGGCTGGCCAAGCTCGCCGACCAGCTGGTCGGCCAGGCGGTCTGAACCGCACCACCCGATGCGGCAACCCGACGATCACGAGAAAGAACACGATGTCCAAGCGCGCCCGTAAGAAGAAGGCCCGGCGGAAGAAGAAGTCGAACCACGGCCGCAAGCCCGGGCAGTAGCCCGACAGACCACCCGGTGCCGCGTGCCACCGGCACCGGGTGCACACCTTCGGCCCCTGAGGCCCGCCGTCCGGCTGTGCGGACGGGCGGTGCCTCAGGGGCCGAACCGCTGTACGGGTCATCAAGAACGCGTCAAGGGCGGTGCCGCCGGCATCAAGAGTGCGTAGGAAGCGGAGGGAGGTGCCCCGGGCGGCTTCACGATCGATCAGCATCACGATCGAGGAGCCACGAATGCCAGAAAGCACGATTCCGACTGTCGCGGCCGATCCCGAGCCGCCGGATACCGGCGCGGGCGACGAGCGGCACCTGCTCAGCGCGCTCGGCGGACTGGCGGCGCGTACGCGGTCGCCAAGGCGCACCTGGGCCGCCGGACGGCGCTGACGGCGGCCGCCTTGCTTGTGATCGACTATGTCCTGAATGCCGCGGTCTCGGTCACCGCCGGCGAGGCCGCGCTGACAGGCTCATCGAAACGTTCAGGACAATCCGCGGTCTCGAGTGAATGACGCCGATATAAGGGCCGCGTCAATGTTTCCGGATCACCCGTATGGACGGCATCAGGGACGCGCTGCGCGCCCCTGACGGCTGGTTGGCTGCTCCCGCCGGTCTTCCGCCGGTGCCGTGAGCGGCCCTCGGCCAGGTCGCGGCATCTCCCGAACCACGCTGGTGGAGCCCATGTCGGATCTCATCTACGTCGGTGTCACGGTCGCCGTGTTCGCCGTCATCGCCCTGATCGCGCGGGGGGTGGAGAAGCTGTGAGTGCCGAGAACATCACAGGTCTCATCGTGGCCGTCGCGCTCGTCGGCTACCTCATCCTCGCGCTGATCTACCCGGAGAAGTTCTGACATGAGCTCCACTCTCGCGGGCTGGCTGCAGGCCCTGGCCCTGGTGGCCGCGTTGGTCCTGTGCTACCGCCCCCTGGGCGACTACATCGCCCGCATCCTGACCACCTCGAAGCACCTCAGAGCCGAGCGCGGCATCTACAAGGTGATCGGCGTCGACGGTGACGCCGACCAGCGCTGGCCGGTGTACCTGCGCTCGGTGCTGGCCTTCTCGGCCGTCTCCGTCCTCTTCCTGTACGGCCTGATCCGGCTCCAGGGCTACCTGCTGCTGAACCTGGGCGTCCAGCAGATGGAGGGCCACCAGGCCTGGAACACCGCGATCTCGTTCGTCACCAACACCAACTGGCAGTCCTACGGCGGTGAGTCCGCGATGGGCCACCTGGTGCAGATGGCCGGCCTGGCGGTGCAGAACTTCGTCTCCGCGGCCGTCGGCATCGCCATCGTGGCGGCGCTGATCCGGGGCTTCACCCGCAACAAGACGGACCGGCTGGGCAACTTCTGGGTCGACCTGGTCCGGATCAACCTGCGACTGCTGCTGCCGATCTCGATCGTCTTCGCCCTCGTCCTGGTGGCCAACGGCGTGATCCAGAACTTCCACGGCTTCCACGAGATGACCAACCTCGCGGGTGACGTGCAGAAGATCCCGGGCGGCCCGGTGGCCTCCCAGGAGGTCATCAAGGAGCTGGGCACCAACGGCGGCGGCTTCTTCAACGCCAACTCCGCCCACCCGTTCGAGAACCCGACCGGGTTCACGAACTGGCTGGAGATCTTCCTGATCCTGCTCATCCCGTTCGCGCTGCCCCGGGCCTTCGGCCGCATGGTCGGGGACAACCGCCAGGGCTACGCGATCGCGGCCGTGATGGCGATCTTCTGGGTCGCCTCGGTGGCGCTGATCACCCTCGCCGAGTCGCAGCACTCGGGCTCCGCCCTGCAGGCCGCGGGCGGTGCGATGGAGGGCAAGGAGCAGCGGTTCGGTATCGCCGCCAGCTCGCTGTTCGCCGCGTCGACGACGCTGACGTCGACGGGTGCGGTGGATGCTTTCCACGACTCGTTCACGCCGTTCGGCGGCGGCATCACGATCTTCAACATGATGCTGGGCGAGATCGCGCCGGGCGGTGTGGGCTCCGGCCTGTACGGGATGCTGGTCCTCGCCATCGTGGCGGTGTTCGTGGCCGGTCTGATGGTCGGGCGCACCCCCGAGTACCTGGGCAAGAAGCTCGGCGGCCGGGAGATGAAGTTCGCCTCGCTGTACATCCTCACCACCCCGACGATCGTCCTGGTCGGCACGGGTGTGGCGATGGCCCTGCCGGGCGAGCGAGCCGGGATGCTCAACTCGGGCGCCCACGGCTTCTCCGAGGTGCTGTACGCCTTCACCTCCGCCGCCAACAACAACGGCTCGGCCTTCGGCGGGATCACCGTCAACACCGACTGGTACGACACCGCGCTCGGACTGGCGATGGTCTTCGGCCGCTTCCTGCCGATCGTCTTCGCCCTGGCGCTGGCCGGCTCGCTCGCCCAGCAGCAGCCGGTCCCGGCCACCCCGGGCACCCTGCCCACCCACAAGCCGCTGTTCGTGGGCCTGCTGTCGGGCGTCGTCCTGATCGTCGTCGGCCTCACCTACTTCCCGGCCCTGGCTCTCGGGCCGATCGCGGAAGGTCTCACCTCCTGATGTCCACCCCCACCCTTAGTCCTGCACCGGTCGACAAGACCGAGAACGCGGCACCGCACAGAGTCTCCAGCGGATTGCTGGACCCGAAACTCCTCCTCTCCTCGCTGCCGGACGCGGTGAAGAAGCTCGATCCCCGGGTGATGGTCAAGAACCCGGTGATGTTCGTGGTCGAGGTCGGCTCGGTGGTCACCACGGTCTCCGCGATCGCCAGCCCGTCCGTGTTCGCCTGGTCCATCACGGTGTGGCTCTGGCTGACCACGATCTTCGCCAACCTGGCCGAGGCCGTCGCCGAGGGGCGCGGGAAAGCCCAGGCCGACACCCTGCGCAAGACCAAGACCGAGAGCGTCGCCCGCCGGCTCACCAACTGGCCCGCCACGCAGGACGAGGAGGAGGTGCCCGGCACGGCCCTCCAACTCGGCGACCACGTGGTGGTCGAGGCGGGGCAGGTCATCCCGGGCGACGGTGACGTCGTCGAGGGTGTCGCCTCGGTGGACGAGTCGGCGATCACCGGTGAGTCCGCGCCGGTGATCCGCGAGTCCGGCGGCGACCGGTCCGCCGTCACCGGCGGTACCAAGGTGCTGTCCGACCGGATCGTGGTGAAGATCGCCTCGGAGCCCGGCAAGTCCTTCATCGACCGGATGATCGCCCTGGTCGAGGGCGCCGCCCGGCAGAAGACGCCGAACGAGATCGCGCTCAACATCCTGCTGGCCTCGCTGACCATCGTCTTCCTGGTCGCGGTCGTCACGCTCCAGCCGATGGCCACCTACGCGGGCGCCCCGCAGTCGATGATCGTGCTGGTCGCCCTGATCGTGGCGCTCATCCCGACCACGATCGGCGCGCTGCTCTCCGCGATCGGCATCGCGGGCATGGACCGGCTGGTGCAGCGCAACGTGCTGGCGATGTCCGGCCGGGCCGTCGAGGCCGCCGGCGACGTCAACACCCTGCTGCTCGACAAGACCGGCACCATCACCCTCGGCAACCGCCAGGCCGCCGAGTTCCAGCCGGCCGAGGGCGTGACCGTCGAGGAGCTCGCGAGTGCCGCGCAGCTCTCCTCCCTCGCGGACGAGACGCCGGAGGGCCGCTCGATCGTGGTCCTCGCCAAGACCGAGTACGGTCTGCGGGCCCGCGCCCAGGGCGAGCTGACCCACGCCACCTGGGTGCCGTTCACCGCCCAGACCCGCATGTCGGGCGTCGATCTCGACGAGGCGGACGGCGTCCACTCGGTGCGCAAGGGTGCGGCGGGTTCGGTCACCAACTGGGTGACCGAGAACGGTGGCACAGTCGGCAAGGACGTTGCCGAGCTCGTCGACGGCATCTCCGCCGCGGGTGGTACCCCGCTGCTCGTCGCGTCCCGGATCGGCAGTGCGGCCCCGAAGGCCCTCGGAGTGATCTACCTCAAGGACGTGGTCAAGGAGGGCATGCGGGAGCGGTTCGACGAGCTGCGCCGGATGGGCATCAAGACCATCATGATCACGGGCGACAACCCGCTGACCGCCAAGGCGATCGCGGAGGAGGCCGGCGTCGACGACTTCCTCGCCGAGGCCACGCCCGAGGACAAGATGGCCCTGATCAAGAAGGAGCAGGAGGGCGGCAAGCTGGTCGCGATGACCGGCGACGGCACCAACGACGCCCCCGCCCTCGCCCAGGCCGACGTCGGCGTCGCGATGAACACCGGGACCATGGCGGCCAAGGAGGCCGGCAACATGGTCGACCTGGACTCCAACCCCACCAAGCTGATCGAGATCGTGGAGATCGGCAAGCAGCTGCTCATCACCCGCGGCGCGCTGACCACCTTCTCCATCGCCAACGACGTGGCCAAGTACTTCGCGATCATCCCCGCGATGTTCGCCGGGGTCTACCCGGGCCTGAGCCACCTCAACATCATGGGCCTGCACAGCCCGCAGTCCGCGATCACCTCGGCGATCATCTTCAACGCCCTGGTCATCATCGGCCTCATCCCGCTCGCCCTGCGCGGCGTCAAGTACCGGCCCTCCGACGCCAGCTCCCTGCTGCGCCGCAACATCGGGATCTACGGCTTCGGCGGTCTGGTGGTGCCGTTCGTCGGCATCAAGCTGATCGACCTGATCGTCCAGTTCATCCCCGGCCTCAGCTGAGAAAGGAGTCCACCCGCCATGTCCAAGCCCCTGCCCGCCGCCGTGCGGACACACTTCACGGCCCTGCGAGTACTCCTCGTGCTGACCGTGATCCTCGGAGTCGTCTACCCGCTGCTCGTCACCGGGATCTCCCAGGTCGCGTTCAGCGACAAGGCCAACGGCTCGATCGTGACGTCCGACGGCAAGGAGGTCGGCTCCAGCCTGATCGGCCAGAACTTCAACCTGCCCAAGGCCAATCCGGACGACCCGAAGGAGGAGGCCCAGCCGGACCCGAAGTGGTTCCAGCCCCGCCCCTCCGCGGCCGGGACCGGCTACGACGCCTCCTCGTCCGCCGCCTCCAACCAGGGGCCGAACAGCGAGGACCTGCTGAAGGCCGTCAACGACCGCCGTGCCGCCGTCGCCGCGTTCGACGGCGTCGACCCGGCGAGCGTGCCGGCCGACGCGCTGACCGCCTCCGGCTCCGGCCTCGACCCGCACATCTCGGTGGCCTACGCCAAGGAGCAGGTCAACCGGGTCGCCAAGGAGCGCAACCTCCCGGCCGACAAGCTGAACCAGCTGGTCGAGAAGTACACCGAGGGCCGCTCGGCCGGCTTCCTCGGACAGGACGGCGTGAACGTCGTGCTGCTCAACAAGGCGCTCAGCGAGCAGAAGTGATGACACTCCATCGATCTGCCGAGTGACCAGACCGACCCGGGTACGGGGGGCACGCCCCCGCGCCCGGGTCGGTCGCCCATGTCTGCGCACCACCAACCTGCCAGCCACACAAGGAAAGAGCAGCGCCCATGGCTCGCGACCTCGCCCCCGGCACCATGCACCGCCGCGGCCGGCTGAGGGTCTATCTCGGCTCGGCCCCCGGGGTCGGCAAGACCTACCGGATGCTGGACGAGGCCCACCGCCGACAGGACCGTGGCGCGGAGGTGGTGGTCGGGTTCATCGAGTGTCACGGGCGGAGGTTCACCGAAGGGCTGGTGGACGGGCTTGAGGTGATGCCGCGCACCAGACGGACCTACCGGGACGCCGAGTTCGAGGAGATGGACCTCGACGCGGTGCTCGCCCGCCGCCCGTCCGTCGTCCTGGTCGACGAGCTGGCGCACACCAACATCCCCGGCGGCCGGCACGCCAAGCGCTGGCAGGACGTCGAGGAACTGCTCGCCGCCGGGATCGACGTCATCACCACCGTCAACATCCAGCACCTGGAATCGCTGAACGACGTCGTCCAGAAGATCACCGGCATCCCGCAGCGCGAGACCGTCCCCGACGAGGTGGTCCGCCGGGCCGACCAGATCGAACTCGTCGACATGGCCCCGCAGGCACTGCGCCGCCGGATGGCCCACGGCAACGTCTACAAGGCGGAGAAGGTGGACGCCGCGCTCTCCAACTACTTCCGGGTCGGCAACCTCACCGCCCTGCGCGAACTCGCCCTGCTCTGGGTCGCCGGACGCGTCGACGAGGGCCTGCGCGACTACCGCGCCAGCCACAGGATCGACCGGGTCTGGGAGACCCGCGAACGCGTCGTGGTCGCCCTCACCGGCGGCCCCGAGGGCGAGACCCTGATCCGCCGCGCCGCCCGCATCGCCGACCGCACCGCCGGCGGTGACCTGCTGGCCGTCCACGTCACCCGCAGCGACGGCCTGGCCGGCGCCTCCTCCGGCGCGCTCGCCCAGCAACGGCAACTGGTCGAGACCCTCGGCGGCAGCTACCACGTGGTCGTCGGCGACGACATCCCCACCGCCCTGCTCGCCTTCGCCCGCGCCCACGACGCCACCCAGCTGGTGCTCGGCACCAGCCGCCGCGGCCGGATCAACCGCTTCCTGACCGGCCCCGGCACCGGGCAGACCACCGTGGACGCCTCCGAGGACATCGACGTCCACATGGTCACCCACGAGTTCACCGGCCGCGGCCGGCTGCCCGCGCTCGGCCGCCGCCACTCCCGCCGCCGCACCATCGCCGGCTACACGGCGGGCCTGATCGTTCCCCTGCTGCTCACCGTCGCGCTGTCGCCGTTCCGTAGCACACTCAACCTGACCACGGACGCGCTGATCTTCCAACTCGGTGTCGTAGCCGTGGCGTTGCTGGGGGGTGCGCTGTCCGCCTTGCTGGCCTCGGTCATCGCCTCGGTGCTGCTGAACTACTTCTTCATCCCGCCCCTCCACACCCTGACCATCGACGAGGCCAACAACATCGTCGCCCTGGTGGTCTTCGCCACCGTCGCGCTGACCGTTTCCACCGTGGTCGACCACGCCGGCCGGCTCACCAGCCGGGCCGCCCGGGCCACCGCCGAGGCCGAGACCCTCTCCACCCTGGCCGGCAGCGTGCTGCGGGGCGCCGACGCGGTGCCCGCCCTGCTGGAGAAGTCCCGGACGGCCTTCGGGATGGACTCCGTCGCCCTGCTCGACAGCCTCACGGGAGAGACCATCGCGCGCAGTGATGCCGAGACGGACGGAGACGTCGAGACCGGAAGCCCGGAGGAGGCCACCGAGGTGGCCGTCGGAGAGCGGGCCGTCCTGGTGCTCACCGGCCGCCGGCTGCCCGCCGCCGACCAGCGCGTCCTCACCGCCTTCGCCGCCCACGTCGCCGCCGCCCTGGAACGCGACCGGCTGGCCGTGGTCGCCGCCGAGGTCGAGCCGATCAAGGCCGCCGACCGGATGCGTACCGCCCTGCTCGCCGCCGTCAGCCACGACCTGCGCACCCCGCTCGCCGCCGCCCTCGCCTCGGTCGGCTCGCTGCGCAGCCCCGACGTCGAGTTCTCGCCCGAGGACCAGGACGAACTCCTCGCCACCGCCGACGAATCACTCGTCAAACTCACCCGCCTGGTCGACAACCTGCTCGACATGAGCCGCCTCCAGGCCGGCGCGCTCACCCTCCACATGGCGCCCACCCTGCTGGAAGACGTCCTGATGCGTGCCGTGGACTCGCTGACCGACCCGTACGCGCCCGTCCAGCCGCTGGACCTGGACACCGCCCCGGCGGTGCTCGCCGACCCGCCGCTGCTGGAACGCGTGCTCGCCAACGTGATCACCAACGCGCTGCGGTACAACGCCCCCGGCGCACCCGTCCTGGTCACCGCCAGCCACCACGCCGACCAGGTCGAGATCCGGGTGATCGACCGCGGCCCCGGCATCGACCCCGAGGACCGCGACCGGGTCTTCCTGCCCTTCCAGCGCCTCGGCGACACCGACAACACCACCGGCGTCGGCCTCGGGCTCGCCCTCTCCCGCGGCCTCGCCGAGGCCATGGGCGGCAGCCTGGAGGTCGAGGACACCCCCGGCGGCGGCACCACCATGCTCCTCACCCTGCCGGCAGCACCGGAGACTCGGACCGGGGAACCCGGCATCGCCCTGCTGGAGAGGAGCGCGGACCGGTGAGCCACATCCTCGTCGTCGACGACGAACCGGCACTGCTGCGCACCCTGCGGATCAACCTCCAGGCCCGGCACTACTCGGTGCTCACCGCGGCCACCGGCCAGGAAGCCCTGGACTCGGCGGGCCAAGCGCCACCCGACGCCATCGTCCTGGACCTCGGCCTGCCGGACTTCGACGGCGTGGACGTGATCCACGGCGTCCGCTCCACGCTGACCGTGCCGATCATCGTACTGACCGGCCGGGCCGACATCGAGGACAAGCTCCGCGCGTTCGACGCGGGCGCGGACGACTACCTGACCAAGCCCTTCAACGTGGACGAACTCCTCGCCCGGCTACGGGCCGTTCTGCGCCGTCCGCAGGGCGCAGCCCCGACGGCGCCCGAGCCGTCGGCACGGATCGGGCCGCACGAGATCGATCTCGGTGCGGGCACGGTCACCGGTCCGGACGGCCCGGTCCGATTGACCCCGACCGAGTGGCGGATCCTCGCCCTGCTGCTCGCCAACCCCGGCCGGCTGGTGCCCGGCCGGCAGATCCTGACCGAGGTGTGGGGCCCGGAGGCGGAGGGCAACGGCAATTACCTGAGGGTCTACTTCTCCAGCATGCGGCGAAAGCTCGAACCCGAGCCGGGCCGTCCGCGCCACCTGATCACGGAACCCGGGATCGGCTACCGGTTCCAGCCCTGACCCGGAGGTATCCGGGACGGCCGGGACTCGCGTTCCGGTCGATGTCCCAAGCCTTTCGGTCCATGGCTCCTGCACTGGTCAACGGCTCATCCGGGAAGGGGAGTTCAACGGAATTCGCGGGTTCTTGATCGGCCTCGCATGGATCCCGTCAGGATCACCGGCCGAATCGCGGAATCGACGTCCTCCCCTGCCATCGTGCTTTCCGACCGGATCCGTTCGGGTCCGAATTCGAAGGAGAGTACGTGTTGTCGAGGATCAAGCCGGCGGCCGCAGCCGTGGGTATCGCCGCCCTGGCCGTCGCGGGCCTGGCGGGGCCGGCGGCGGCCGACGGGAGCTACGACCCCGCGAAGGAGAACTGCAACGCCGCGAACGTGGTGACGCCGGGCTCCACCGCCTTCGTGTGGTGCATCCAGCAGGCCCAGAAGAGCGGTGAGGCCAAGCGGAGGGCCCGCGAGGACTTCGTCAAGGGGCTGCTCGACATGCTGGTGAACAAGACCGGTGGCTACTACAACGTGATGATCTTCGACATCAAGGGCAACAACGCCTTCGGGGATCCGTGGTACGTCCACAACTACGAGGAGCACTTGGAGGACGTCGACTTCACCTACGACGTCACGTACCACGACCAGACCTCGCGCGAGGATCAGACCTACCGGATCTGGATCTTCCACGGCGGCGGCATGTTCGCCAACGGCTTCGACGGCGGCTGGGGGAACTGGGCGTTCTACGGCCTGTTCGACCGGACCAGCCGTGAGCACAACTGGGCCTACCCGCCGGGTACCAGCCGACCGGGCCAGCGGTACAACCACACCGACGCGGTGGTGAACTTCCGGCGGACGCTGACCAGCGCCATCCCGTCCGGCTCCCCGGCCAATCCGGGGCAGATCGCCTCTCCGGCGGTGCCGGCCGTGCCCGTGGTGGTGCCCGGAGTGTCCGTCGGCGAGCCCGCGACCCCGGGCGTGCCCGCGACCCCGGGCGTGCCCGCCAAGCCCGGCAAGCCGGGAACGCCCGCCCAGCCCGGCAAGCCGTCCGGCTCGGGCCGCCCGCCGCTGGACACCCCGGTGTACGTGCGGACGGTCAACGGTCTGGGCGCCGTCGCCACCGGCGACGCCGCGGGCTCGGCGGTGATCGCCGGCAAGCTCGGCGGCGCCGACTCCCGCTGGACCTTCAAGGACGCCGGTGACGGCCGCTACCGGATCACCAACGGCCTCGGCCCGGAACTCACCGAGAACACCGGCACCTACTTCGCCGATGTCAACGGCTGGAAGGGTGGCGCGGAGCAGAGGTGGGAGGTCCTCAACGTCACGGGTGACCGCTTCCAGATCAGGATCAGCGACCAGGACTGCCTGACCTATCACGAGGACCGGAAGACGCTCGGCGTGTGGACCTGCGACGGGTCCGCCGAGCAGCAGTGGACGATCACCCGCTGAGGGGGAGCCCCGCCCGGGATGCACCCCGGCCGCTCACTCGGACGGGTCTTGCGCCAACGCCTCGTCAAGATGGCCGTCGCCCGCGTCAAGGACGCATCAGGGCGGGCGGACAGCTGTTCGGCCGCACCTAGTGTGAGCTGCGAGGAAACGGTTCTCCGTCCGGGCGTGGGGCCTGGCGGAGAACCGTTTGCCGACACCGCCCCGGAGATTCCTCCGGGGAAGTTCGGCGGCCAGTGAGAAACAGGGTGAGGGGGCGCGCGGCGATGCCAACGGGTACGTCGGGCGGTACGGCTGTCATGGGGAAAACGGTCGCGTCGGAGACGGCGCGCCAGGAGACAGCCGCACCGCCTCCCGGGTCGCGCGCTCCCGGTCACTGGCTCGGCCGCGCCTGGCGCAGCCGGGCCTGGTGGAACACCCCGCGCCTGGTGCGCGGGCTCACCGGCCTCTGCCTCGTCGCGCTGCTCGTCGCCGGAACGGCGGCGGCGACCGTCCTGGGCGGGGCCCGGGACGGCGCGGACGTGATCGGTCACCGGGCCGCCCCGCAGGTGGTGCGCTCGGCGGACCTGTACTTCGCGCTCAACGACATGGACGCCCAGGCCGCCAACCTGTTGCTGTTCGGCGCCGACCCGGACTACACGGCACTGCGCAAGCAGACCCTGGACACCTACGAGCAGCGCCGCACCCAGGCCGACACCGACCTGCAGCGCGTCGCCGAGGCAGTGACCGGTGATCCGGCCGGGCAGCGGGCGGTGCAGACCGTCATCGGTGAACTCGGCCGCCACGAAGCCCTGGTGGCCCGCGCCCAGCTGCTGGAAGAGCAGGCCCACGCCCCGGCCGGCCGCCCCTCAACGGACGCCCTCGTGGCCTACCGGCAGGCCACCGACCTGCTGCGCCAGCAACTGCTGCCGGCCGTCGACGAGGTGACCAAGGCCAACGCGGCCGTCGTGGAGCGCAACTACGCGGACCAGCGCGACGCCCTGGCCGGCGGCTGGTGGGAGATCCTGCTCACCGGCCTGACCGCCCTGGTCGCGCTCGGGCTGCTGCAGCGGCTGCTGGCGGTGCGCTTCCGGCGGCTGGTGAACGTGCCACTGGCCGTCGCCACCCTCCTCACCGTCGTCGGCCTGGTCACCGCGCTGGCGCTGGCGTCCCGCTCGGACGACCAGCTGGTGGTCGCGAAGAGCAACTCCTTCGACTCGGTGATCGCCCTCAGCAGGGCGCGCGCGGTCGCGTACGACCTCAACGCCGACGAGAGCCGGTACCTGACCGACCCCGCCCGGGCGGCGGCCTACGAGCAGAGCTTCCTCGACAAGACCCAGGCCTTCGCCCGGGTCGACGGCGCCACCCTCACCACGTACAACGACCGGCTCGCCGCACTGGCCGACCGGCACCGGGCCGACCACGGCCAGGTCGGGTTCGGCGGGTACCTCGGCGACGAACTGCGCAACATCACCTTCGCGGGGGAGCAGGACGCGGCGGAGCGGGTGCTGGCGGCCTTCCAGCAGTACCAGCGCGACGACCGGAAGATCCGCGAGCTGAACGCCCAGGGAAAGCTCAAGGAGGCCGTCACCTACAACACCGGCCTCACTCCGGGCCAGTCCAACGCCGACTTCGGCGTGCTCAGCGCCGCCCTCGACGACAACCAGGCGATCAACCAGCGCGCCTTCGAGGCCGCGGTCGCCACCACCGACGACGACCTCGACGCCACCACCGCCGGCCTCGGCGCGGCGGCCCTGGCGGCGGCACTCGCCCTGACCGCGCTGGGAGTGCGGCCGCGCCTGCGCGAGTTCGCCTGACCGGGAGAGGCCGACGGCAACCGGCTCGCCTCCGTCCGCTACCCGCAGCCGGAGGAGTACGGCCAGTGACCGCCAGGCGCGGGCGGAGACGGCCACGCCCTGTTCGCACCGCTCGCGCTCCGATGTCCGTGATCCCGAGCCTGCCTGCCCCCGCTAATGCTCCGATAAGATGACGACAGGTGTGCCGGGAAGCCTGGTCGGCGCGGGGGACGACTGCGGCATCGGCCACGGTGACCCCGATTCTTGCGATGGGGTCCTTTCCACCGATGCACGTCGTGGCGATCGTTCTCGTCCTGGTGGTCCTGGCCACGGCCGTGGCCACCTTCGCCGGGCGGCTGCGCGTTCCCGCGCCGTCGCTGCTGGTCCTGGCGGGCATCGGGGTAGCACTGATACCCGGCGTCCCCGCCCTGCACGTACCGCCGCAGGTGATCGGCATGGTGGTCCTGCCCCCGCTGCTGTACGCCTCCGCCGAGGAACTGTCGCTGCGCGACCTCCACACGGTCTGGCGCCCGGTGACCATCCTCTCCTTCGGCCTCGTCTTCGCCTCCGCCGCCGCCGTCGGCTTCACCGCCGTCGCCGTCGCCGGGCTGCCGCCCGCGATGGCCTTCGTACTCGGCGCCGTCCTCTCCAGTACAGACCCGGTGGCCGTCACCGCGCTCGGCCGCCGCCTGGCCCTCCCGGGGCGGCTCCAGGTGCTGGTGCAGGCCGAGAGCCTGTTCAACGACGCCACCTCGCTCGTCCTGTTCAAGGTCGCCGCCGGCATCGCGGTGGCCGTCGGCGCCTCGGTGAGCCTGCCGGCGGCGGGCGGGGAGTTCCTGCTGCTCGGCGGGGGCGGAAGCCTGGTCGGTGCCGCCGTCGCCGGCTTGGTGTGGCTGGTGCGCCGCCGCACCACCGACCCGGTGCTGGAGACGGTGATCGCCCTGGTCACCCCGTACGCGGCCTACGTACTGGCCGAGTCCGCGCACACCTCGGGCGTCACCTCCGTGGTGGTCGCCGGCGTGCTCCTCGGCCGCTCCGGCCACCGGCTCACCGACGCCCACATCCGGCTGCAGCTCAACGCCGTGTACGCGGTCGTGGTGTTCCTGCTGGAGAGCGTCGTCTTCTCCATCGTCGGCCTGGAACTGCCCACCCTCGTACGGGACCTGCCCGCCGGCACCGGCTGGTGGCCCCTGCAGGCACTCGCGCTCGCGGCCGTCCTGATCGCCGTGCGCGTGCTCTCCACCCTGCCGCTGACCCGCGCCGTCAAACCCAACCGCGGCCGGCTCTCCTGGCGCGTCGCCGGGGTCGTCACCTGGGCCGGCACCCGCGGCGTCATGCCACTCGCCGCCTCCCTCTCCATCCCCCTGCTCGCCGACGACGGCACCAAACTCACCGGACGCCCCCTGGTCCTGGTACTCACCACCGCCGTCGTCGTCTTCACCCTCGTCGTCCAGGGCCTCACCCTCGCCGCCGTCGTCAACCGCTCCGGCCTCGCCCTCGAACCCGAACACACCACCCGCGAAGAAGACGACGCCCGCGACACCCTCAACCGCGCCGCCCTCGACCACATCGACCACCTCACCGAACTGGAAGCCCTCCCCGACACCGCCCTCGACCGGGTCCGCCGCGCCCTCACCGCCCGCCTCGACCACACCCCCGAAACCCCCGACGGCACCACCGCCGACACCGCCTACCGCCAGCTGCGCCGCGAGGTCATCGCCGTCCAGAGCACCGAACTGCGCCGTCTCTACGACGAACACCGCATCAGTGACACCACCCGCCGCAGCCTCCAGCACGACCTCGACCGGGAGGAAGCCGCCCTCGGCACACCCTGAAGACCGGCCCGGCCCCCGGCCCCCGGCCCCCGGCCCCCGGCCCGCGGCCTTCGGGCGGCGGGCCGGGCGGACGGGTGGTGCCGGGTGGTCCGCACGGGGAGTCGAGAGCGAGCAGAGGCCCGGGTGAGGTCGCGCAGTCATCTCGCGCTGAGCGGCAGGCTCAGCGGTTGGGGCGGGCGCGAGGACGAGGTGCGCCAGCGGACCGGAGTACGAGGCGGGCGATCAGGGCGTTGCAGTCGGCAAAGGTCAGCAGCGCTGCGGGGGAGTCGGCCTCGCCGGGGGAAGGCCGAACCGTGATCCAGCGAGGAGGGCATTCACCAGCTCGCGTTCCGCGGAGGAGGTTCAGCGCCGGCGTCGCGCCGGGACGAACGCGGTGAGCACCGCACACACGGTCGAGCCGAACAGCATGCCGACCCACGGCACTTCGCCGCCGGGGCGATGCGTCACCAGCGCGCAGACGAGGAAGCCGATCCCGCCGCCGACGAAGAGGAATGCGAAGGCGCGAAGCGCGCGCTGCCACCTTCGGCGGTCTGTTCCTGAAGTCACGGTAGGGATTATCCACCCGAGCCGTCGGGCATCGACGGGCCGTGCCGGACTTCCGGCCCCGCCGCGGGCCGGGGGTCAACCGCCCGCTCGGTAGCGGTGGATGAGGGCTACGGCCATGGCGCCTTCGCCGACGCCCGACGCGACGCGCTTGATCGAGCCGGCGCGCACGTCTCCGGCCGCGAACACGCCTGGGACGCTGGTCTCCGGCGGGTAGGGGTCGCGTGCCAGTGGCCAGGAAGCCGGCCGTTCGCCGGTGCCTCTCAGGTCGGACCCGGTCAGGACGAACCCGTGGTCGTCGCGGTCCACGACGCCGTCCAGCCAGCCGGTGCGGGGCCGCCCGCCGATGAAGGTGAAGACGAACCCGGCCGTCTCCTCGGTCCGTCGACCGGTGGCGTCGTCCTGGAGCGTGATGTGCTCCAGCCGTTCCGATCCGTCCAGGGCGAGGACCCGGGTGCCGAGGCGCACCTCGATGTTCGGGGTCCGGTGGATCTCCTCGACGAGGTACCTCGACATCCCGGCCTCCAGCGAGTCGCCCCGCACCAGCACGGTGACCCTCGCCGCGTACCGGGCGAAGTGGATCGCGGCCTGTCCGGCCGAGTTGGCGCCGCCGATGATGTGGACGTGGTGCGAGAGGCAGGAACTGCTCTCGGTGGTCGCGGCCCTGTAGTACAGGCCTGCGTCCTCGAACCGCTCCGCGCCCGATACCTCCAGGCGGTTGTACGAGACCCCTGTGGCCACCAGCACGGTCCCGGCACTGACCTCGGAGCCGTCGGCGAGCGTCAGGATCCGGGCGGGGTCGGCCCGTCGTAGCCCGACGACATCCACCGGATGGAGCAGTTCCGCGCCGAAGCGGGTGGCCTGGCTGACCGCGCGCCGGGCGAGGTCGGCGCCCGACAGGCCGGCGGGGAAGCCCAGGTAGTTCTCGATCAGGCTCGACGTACCGGCCTGTCCGCCGGGCGAGTCGGCGTCCAGCAGCAGGGTGGACAGGCCCTCCGAGGCCGCGTACACGCCGGCGGCGAGCCCGGCCGGGCCGGCGCCGACGATGACCGTGTCGTAGTGCGGCCGGGAGGCGGTGGTGACCAGGCCGAGGCGGCCGACGAGCTCGGCGGTGCCCGGGGCGGAGAGCGTTCCGGCGGAGACAAGGTGCCCGACGACGCGGATGCCCTGGTAGGCGGGGCGGTACGAGGCGGTCCAGTCGGAGAGCAGGTCGTCCAGCACGGGGAAGAGCCGCTCGGTGGGTGGGTCCCAGGGCTTCATCAGGTAGTCGTCGAGCCGCACCTTGTTGATGGCGGTGATCGTGGTGTCGGTCTCGGCGAACGCGGTGAGCAGTACCCGTTTGGCGTCCGGGAATCGGCTCACGGCCTCCAGGAGGAAGTCGATGCCGGTCATGTCCGGCATCCGATGGTCGACCAGGAAGAGCGCCGGGTCCTGGGCACGCTCGTCGAGGGCGTCCAGGATGCTGAGCGCATCGGCGGCGGAAGCGGCGCTCAGCACACGGTAGCGGTCGGCGTACGCGGAGCGCGGCGGACGGCGCGGAGCACCTGGGGGTCGTCGTCCACCGCGAGGATCACCGGCCTCCCGGCCGGGCCCTTGTCACGGGAGCGAAGCGGAACGAATCCGGCGCTGGAAGCCTGCGATACGAGTTACCACAACAACCCGGCGCGGCCGAGCCGTTGTTCCGTGCGACGCTCCGGACTGCCCGCGGCAACAGTAGCCATCGGCCGTCGCAGAGGAGAGTCGTGGCCGAGCAGTTCATGAGCGTCAAAGAGGCCGCGGAGTACCTGAACATGTCCGTACCGTGGGTGTACCGCGAAGCTCCTCAAGTTGGCCTCGTCCCCTACAGGTTCGGGCGGGGACGCAACGCGAAGCTGCAGTTCAAGGTGTCCGAGGTGCAGGCGTGGGTGAAGCAACAGCGCCTGTCAGCGGTGTGACGTCGACCAGAAGACGAGGAGGGCCCGCCCCAACCGGGGGCAGGCCCTCCTCATTCGTTCAGGCGGCGAGGCCGAGGTCGAGGAGCTGGGCAGCACGGCTGATCGAGCCGGGCATCAGGTGGCGGTAGACCTTGAAGGTGACGTCGATGCTCTTGTGACCCATCCACTCGGCGACGTCGGTGATCGGGATGTTGTGGGTGAGGCAGTTCGAGGCGAAGAAGTGGCGGAGGCCGTAGAGGGTCATGCCCTCGGGGATGTCGATGTCGTCGGCCTGCTTGACGAGGCGCTGCCAGCGGTTGTTCAGGATGTGGTACGGGAAGGGCTTGCTGAGGTCCCGGGGGTGGCGGAGGAGGTAGCCGTCGACCGTGCCGTACTTGTCGGCGTACCACTCGACGGTCAGCTTGACCCGGGCCGGCAGCGGGACGTCGCGGTAGTCGCCCGCCTTGCGGTGCTTGAGCGGGGCGTAGTCCTTGGTGGTCTGGTTGACCTGCTCGGTGACGCGGTAGACGTCGTCGGCGACGATGTTGTTGATGTTGACCGCGGTGGCCTCGCCGTTGCGCAGACCGCAGCCGCTCATCAGGTCGGCAATGACGCGGAAGGCATCGTCGCCGGCGGTGCGTATCCCCTGGAGTTGGGAGAGGGAGGGGATGACGGCGCGCTTCGGGTCGTACTGGGGCGGCTTGACGCCGTCGAACGGGTTCTCGTCGTAGAGGCCGAGGCGGTGGGCGTCGAGGAGGACCGACTTCAGCTTGTCGAAGGCGTTGGACTGAGTGGCGAGGCCGACACCGCTGCGCTCCATGGTCTGGATGAGGTCTCGACGACCTTGTGGTCGAAGGTGCCCATCCGGCGGCTGCGGAAGGCGGGGTACAGGTGGTGTTCCAGCAGCGAGTCGAGGTGGCGGAGGGAGGCGGCGCCGAGGTGGCGCTGGCCGGCCTTCCACTCCTCGACGTACGGCTCGAACTGCATCGGGCCGTACTTCTGGATCCGTTCCGCCTTGCGCTGGCTCTGCGGGGCGCTCTTGCGGGCCTGGTACACCTCGATGAGCCGGGCCTTCGCCTTGTCCTGCGTGGCGAAGCCCGACTCCTCGGTCTGCCGCCCGGCCGCGTTGCGGTACCGGATCTTGTACTCGTGCGGGCACCTCGACCACCGGCTCTCGGGGTGCTCGCACTCCTTGAAGAAGCTGCCCATGCCGCGGACGAGGTTGATGGTGGCCATGGTTGTCGACTCCCGGGCGTCTTGCTGACCTTTTGCTGACCCCGGATGGTCGATCAAGCCCCTGAGCTGGGAAGAAACGGCAGAGCGGTGGTATGTGGTGGAACTTCATCGGGCGATCCGGTGACGAGATCGTGCAGGCGCGAACCGCGCGTGGGCTCGTTCAGGGTCGGGCACCTTCAGGCCTGGCCGGTCCCGACGGGGCCGGTGTAGACGAGGTCGGCGGCGGCGTGCTGGGCGCGGCGCAGGTGGGTGGCGGCGTTCTGGAGTGCGGCGATGGTGGCGCCGAGTTCGTGGGTGACGTCGTCTCGTCGTCGGGCGGGGGTGGGCGGATCGTCGTAGATCGCGAGGTTCTCGGTGGGTATGGCGTTCAGCCCGGCGGCGAGCTGGTGCAGGGTACGGGGCAGCTGTTCGAGCAGGCCTGCCAGGGCGCCGGCGGTGTGGTGGACGTCGGTGGGATACGGGTACGCGTCGGTGCGGGTGGTGCGTGCGTTGAGCCGGCGGATCTCGTCGGCGGCGGCCACCGCGATCTGCTGCGGGGTGCGATCGGTTGTCATCGCCGGCCTTCCTTCGGCGGATGTGCGCGGGGTTCGAGGTCAGGCGTGTGCCGCGACCGGGCCCGGCCGGCGCCGGCGTCGGCGACCGGCCCTGCCGGGTGGGGCCGGTGGAGCGGCGGGGGCCTCGGGCGCGGGCGCCTGGTGGGTGGCGGTGGCGGTGGCGCGGCGAATCGCGGTCCGCAGGTCGGCCGCGGTCTGCGGGGCCCGGGTGGCGTGGGCGGCGATGCGGGCGTAGGGCGCGGGAGGGCGCAGGTCGATGCCGACCGCGCTCGCGCCGAACGGGCGAAGGGCGACGAGGTCGCGTCCGCGGGAGTGGCGCCAGATGCCGGCGCACAGTCGGCCGGGGATGAGCAGGCCCCGCTCCCGGGTGCCGCGCAGAAGCCGCCACGGCTGCCGGGTCGCCGTCACGCTCTCCACCGCCGCCAGCGGGATGCGTATCCGGCCGGTGCCGGCGGCGAGGCGCTCCCACCATGCGAGGTCGACGATCAGGTCCTGGCCGTCGACGGTCAGTACGGCCATCGCCTCACACCTCCTCGGCAGGTGAGCGGTCGGGCCCGCCGGTTCGCGGCGGCTGGGGGTGGGCGCAAGCGCCGAGCCGGGGGGCGCCGTGGCGTCCGGGCCGGTGGCCCACGCTGTCGGTGACGTGCCGGCGCGGCGTTGCCGGGGTGCCGGGCGAGATCGCGGTGGGGCGGCGGGCGGCGATGCGGCCCGCCCGGCAGCGCCCGCGCCCGGGGCGGGCCGTGGCGGCGGACGGGGCGCAGGGGGAGGCGGGGGCGGTGTCGTCCCGGGAGAAGTACTCCCTCGTCGTCCCGTCGTCGTCGCGGTACTGCCGGACGTCGTAGTCGACGCTCCACAGGTGCCGGCAGTGCCTGCGGGTGAATTCCACGCGTTCCAGGGCCAGTTCCGTGATCATCTGCCATCACCTCATCGGCGGGCTCGGTCGGGGGCGGTGCCGCCGGGCTCCCTGGGAAAGCGCTGCGGCCCCCAGTAGTCCGTATACCTCGCCGCAGTGGTTCGCGACAACCGCCGTCAGGGCCTGCTGCGGCGGGTGGGGCGGGGCTCTCGCGCATGGCGTCACTCCTTTGGTGACTCGCGTATTTGTCATCGGATGGATGACATGCTAGAACGGAATCAGGTGAAGCGCACTGGCCCCCTTTGATCCCTACTGGAGGTGTTTCGCGATGCTGATGCGCACCGACCCGTTCCGCGAGCTGGACCGCCTGGCCCAGCAATTCCTCAGCACGACCGGTACGTGGTCCCGCCCCACCCCGATGCCGCTGGACGCGTACCGCACCGGCGACGAGTACGTCATCTGCTTCGATCTGCCCGGGGTGGACCCGCAGGCGATCGACATCGACGTCGAGCGGAACATGCTGACCGTCAAGGCCGAACGACGTCCTCGCCGCGAGGGCGAGGACGTCAAGTGGGAGCTGTCCGAGCGCCCGCTCGGCGTGTTCTCCCGCCAGGTCATGCTGTCCGACACCCTGGATCCCGAGGGGATCAGCGCCGACTACGATTCCGGCGTGCTGACCCTGAAGATCCCGGTCGCGGAGAAGGCCAAGCCCCGCAAGATCGCGATCAGCCACGGCGGCGACCGCAAGCAGATCCAGGCCTGACCCCCTCACCCCTCCCCGGAAGCGGGGCTGTCCCGCGCGGCTTCCCCCCGGCCGCGCGGGACAGCCCACCCCGTTCCGCGCCGAGCCCCGCAGCACGCGCCCGCCCAGGTCGAGACCGCCGCGACGGGCCAGCGGCTGCCCGCCGGACACCCCGTACGCCGCACCAGCCGGCCCCGTGACCCGGAAAGGCCCTGATCCGTCATGACGTGGCACCACCTCGTGCAGCAGGTCCGCGACCTCGGCCGCTACGACACCGACCAGAAGGCGGAGCGCGTCCTGGACGCGGTCCTCACCGTCCTCGGCTCCCAGCTCACCGGCGACGAACGCTGCGACCTCGCCGCCGCCCTCCCCGACCGTGCGCGCGCCGTCCTCGCCGCCGCCTGATGGATCTGCCGCCCGGCCCACGCCCCCGAGTCGCGCGTCATCCTGTGCCTGGCCGGCCGTAGGGGAAGCCGGCGGTGACCGATGAGGGGCCAGGCTCGTTGGACCGTGGACGTGCTCGGCCGCAGCCAGAAGGCCGGTGCACGGACGTACCCCCCCGTACCCCCGAGCGTCCGCCCTACGGCCGTCCTCCCCAGGCGTCTGCGGGCGTGACCTCGCAGGGTGGCCGGGTGGTTCACGGGCGTCGGCCGGGCTGCGGGCGGCCGAACAGGAGGTCGTAGCCGGGCGGCAGTTGGAGCAGGACGCGGCCCATGAGGTCCTCGCCGACCGCGTCGGCGGCGGTGGACAGGACCGCGCCGACGTCCCACAGGGCGGTGGTCTCGGTGGCGCCCTCGATCCACGCGGCGGTGGCGCGTACGAACCGCTCGGGAGTGAGCGGCTCGGCGGCTTGCAGCGGGTTGAGCAGGACCAGGGCGAGAGTCTCGGGCAGCCGGGCCGCGAGATGGGCCCGCACATCGCCGAGCAGGTGGGCGCCGAGCAGGGCCAGCACGACGCGGGCCGCCCGTTCGGCCTCCTGCGGGGTGCCGTACTCCCCGCGGTCCTGGACGGTCTCGAGGAATGCTTCCCAGCGCAGAGTCATCGCTTTTTCGTCCCTTCGCTCCGCCCGGGTTCGCCGGGCCGGGATTCGCCAGGTCAGGGTTCGACGGGCAGGCGCCGGTGCGGGCCGGTCAGGCGCAGCAGCCGCTTCACCCGCCCACCGGAGACGTGCAGTGGGAGGATGCGGCCTGCCCGCTCCGCCCGGTTGGCGGCGGCGACCAGGGCGCCGAGGCCGGCGCGGTCCATGAAATCGACACGTGACACGTCGACCACCGCCCGTGGGGCCCGCTCGAGGGCTGCGTCGATGCGCTCGCGCAGCGTCGGACCGGTGGCGATGTCGACATTCCGGCAGTCCCGAGAAACTGCTGGGCGAGGCGGTCCGGTTCAGGGAAGGGATCGGTGCGCATCACCATCACGGAACACCTCCGGTCGCTCCAGACACGTGCTGCCAGTGCGCCTGACCTCTTCACCGTTGTAGCAGGTCGTCGTAACGACGACAAGCGGCAGGTCGTCGGGAAGGTGACTGATGGATTCGCGGCGCTGACGACCACGTCCGCGGCGAGCGCCGTGCGCAGCGCCGGCGGCCCCGTCCGGATCGGTGACGTGCGTGAACAGGCCGATCAAGCGCCTGACACGGCTGTCACCGGCGGCGCGCACCGCCCCGACGGTCTCGAGCTTCAGCTGGCGGTGACCCACCGGGCGGTGCGTGTGTGCAGAGGAGAGACGACGGCGGCGTAGCAGTTGCCGGGCAGGTCGGCCACCCAGTCGAAGGTGTCGAGGGTGACGCCGTGCTGGGCGGCGGCGCGGAGCATGTCGGCGAGCAGGGCGGTCGCGGCGGCCCTGTCCTGCTCGGTGCCCTGCTCCGGGCGGCGCTCGGCGACGGCGTTGACGCGCTCGGACAGGGTGCGGTTCCTGCGGTCGGTGTACTCGTACACGCTTCGGTTTCCTTGATCGGTCGGAGAGGCGTCGACCGGGGCCGGCTTCCGTTTCCGACTGCCGGAGTGGGTGACCGCGGCGGTACCGGAGGGGGGTGGATGCCGGGCCCGGCGCGGCCCAGGCGTTCCGCCGGGGCCGGGTACGGCTCGTGGACCTGGCCCCGGCGGTGCGTGTTGGCTGGGCGGAGGTGGCGCCGAGCGGTGCGGGGTGCGGCCGGGCCGGCTGGGACGCCGGGCGGGCCGCACCCCGGCGCGGGCTACAGGGTGTTGGCGAGGCGGTCGGTCAGGAGGCGGGTGAAGCGGGCCGGGTCGGGCAGGTCGCCGCCCTCGGCGAGCAGGGCACTGCCGTAGACGAGTTCGGCGGTGTCCGCGAGTACCGGGCCCGTGGCGTCCCTCTCGTGCGCCTGACGCAGGGCGGTGATGAGGGGGTGAGCGGGGTTGAGTTCGAGGATGCGCTTGACCTGCGGGAGTTCCTGGCCCATCGCCCGGTACATCTTCTCCAGGGTGGGAGTCAGGTCGTGGGCATCGCCGACCAGGCACGCCGCGGAGGTGGTGAGCCGGGTGGAGAGGCGGACCTGCTTGACGTGCTCGGCCAGGACGGTCTGGAGCCAGGAGATCAGGGCGGCGAAGTCCTGTTCGCGCTGGGCCTTCTCGGCCTTCGCCTCGTCACTGCCGTCACCGTCACCGTCACCGTCGTCGTCGAGGTCGACCTGGCCCTTGGCGATGGACTGGAAGCGGTGGCCGTCGAAGGCGGGGATCTGGTCGATCCAGACCTCGTCGACGGGGTCGGTGAGGATCAGGACCTCGTAGCCCTTGGCGGTGAAGGCCTCCATGTGCGGGGAGTTCTCCACCGTCGCGCGGTTCTCGCCGGTCAGGTAGTAGATGGTGTCCTGGCCGTCCTTCATCCGCGCGATGTACTCACGCAGCGTGGTCTGCTTCTCCGCATCGTGGGTGGAGGCGGCGCTGACCAGCTCGAGCAGTGCGTCGGTGTTGTCGCGGTCCTCGACCAGGCCTTCCTTGAGGACACGGCCGAACTGCTCCCACAGCTTGAGGTAGGCCTCGGTGTTCGTGGCCTGCATGTTCTTGAGGGCGGCGAGGACCTTCTTGACGAGGCGCCGACGCACGGCGGTGATCTGGCGGTCGTGCTGCAGGATCTCCCGGGAGACGTTCAGCGACAGGTCGTGGGCGTCGACGACGCCCTTGACGAACCGCAGGTAGTTCGGCATCAGCGCGTCGCAGTCGTCCATGATGAAGACGCGCTTGACGTACAGCTGCACGCCCCGCCTGGTGTCGCGGGAGAACAGGTCGAACGGGGCGTGGGTGGGGATGAACAGCAGCGCCTCGTACTCGAAGGTGCCCTCCGCGCGCATGTGGATGGTCTCGGCCGGGGCCTGCCAGTCGTGGCTGATCTGCTGGTAGAACTCGTTGTACTCGGCCTCGCTCACCTCGCTTCGCGGGCGGGCCCACAGCGCCTTCATCGAGTTCAGCGTCTCCGACTCGCGCGCGGCCCCGTCCCCGGCGGCGGACTCGATGCCGTCCTCGGTGGCGGACTGGGTGGCGGACTTGGTGTCGGCGGGTTCGGTGGCCATGCGAATGGGCCAGCGGATGAAGTCCGAGTACTGCTTGACGATCTGCCGGATCTTCCACGCGGCCAGGTAGTCGCCGAGCCCGTCCTCACCGTCCTCCGGCTTGAGGTGCAGCGTGACCGACGTACCCACCGGCAGACCCTCGGCCTCCGCGATCGTGTACGTGCCCTCACCGTCGGACTCCCACACGGTGCCCTGCTCGGTGCCGGCCCGGCGCGTGTGGAGGGTGACCTTGTCGGCGACCATGAACGCCGAGTAGAAGCCGACGCCGAACTGCCCGATCAGGCTCTGCGCCGCCTCCGCGTCCTTGGCTTCCTTGATCTTGGCCAGCAGGCCGGCGGTGCCGGACTTGGCGATGGTGCCGATCAGGTCGACGACGTCCTCGCGGGTCATGCCGATGCCGTTGTCCCGCACCGTCAGGGTGCGGGCCTGCTTGTCGACGTCCAGCGTGATGTGCGGGTCGGAGGTGTCGACGTCGAGGTCGGTGTCGGTGAGGGACTCCAGGCGGAGCTTGTCGAGGGCGTCGGAGGCGTTGGAGATCAGCTCGCGCAAGAAGATGTCCTTGTTCGAGTAGATCGAGTGGATCACCAGCTGCAGCAGCTGGCGGGTCTCGGCCTGGAACTCCAGCGTCTGGGTCGGGCTGGCCACGAGAGGTGTCTCCTTCGAGCGGTGGAAAGGGTTCGGTCGGGTCGCCTGGCATGCGATCGTCGCCGGGGTGGTCACGGTCCGGCTGGGGGCGTGCGGCGGTGCCGGTCACTGTCGGCGCGCAGCTGGTCGGTCCGGGCGGTGACCTGATCGAGGCGGTCGGCGAGCTTCGGATGGCCCGCCTCCAGGAGGGGCCGGGTTTCGGCGAGCGGAGCGAGCAGGCGGGCGGGGTCGTGGTGGCCGAGCGCGTCGAGGAGGCGTTCCATGGCGGGGGCCGCTTGGGTGCTCAGGTCGTCCAGGGCACCGATCTGACCGGCGAGGCGGCGCAGGTCGGCGGCGTTGTCACGGGCCCAGGTGGTCACCGCGCGGTCGGCGGCGCGCTGAGCCCGCGTGGCCTGGACGCGCTGCTCGCCGGTGCTGCCCGCCCCGGTGCCGGCCTCAGCGTTGGGACGCAGGCGCAGGTAGCGGCGCTCGGCCGCCTGGCGGCTCTGGACGCCCAGTGGTTCGGCGAGATCGGCCCAGGTGGCTCCCGCATCGCGGGCGGTCTCGATCAGGCCGCTTTCCCAGCCGACGAGTTCCTCACGAAGGTGGCGCAGCATCAAGAGCGCGGCCAGGGCCTGGCCCGGGTCGTTCTGGCCTGCGTGGTCCGGAGGGGCGTGGCGGGCGGTGCGGGCGGCGGCGTCCATCATGCCCAGCGCGGCGGCGGCGGCCAGGAACGAGGCCGGCCCCACCCCGGCCGCGCCGGTGTCCTGCACATCCATGTCGTCATTCTTTCGCTGACCATGCCGTTGTCATCGGATGGATGACATATTACAACGGCTGGTGTCGCGCCGCACCGGTGCGAACCACCCGAAGACCTTCCGGACCGGAGGTGTCAGGCGATGTCCGTGCGCACTGCGGTGACCTGCCAGGTGCCCCCCGGGCTCCGGTCGAGGCCGACGGCGATCCCGACGGATGCCGGGCGCGCGGACGAGGGTTTCGTGATCGCGCTCGACCTGCCCGGAATCGCGCCGGAGGCGAGCGAGGTCGAAGCGCTGGACCGGATCGTCACCGTGAAGGCCGAACGCCGTTTCGCCCCGCTGGCGGGGGAGTGGGCACCCGGCTCGCCGAGCGGGTCCACGGGGTGTTCGAGCGCCGGATCCGGCTGGCTGACACCCCCCGAGCCGGGTCGCGCCGCAGCTCACCTTCAGGGCGGTGTCCTGACCCTCGCCGTCCCCATCGCCTCGGCCTCCCGCCCCCGCGGGATCACCGCCCAGACCGGCGAGGCCGCCCCGTCGGCCGCCGGCAGCGGCCGGGCCGTTCCTGCGGCTGAGCCCGTCGGCGGCGCTTCGCGCCCGAGGCCGCCCGCCATTGCTGCTGCCCGGCGGGCGGCTGACCGCCGGCGAGCCCGAGCCGATCGACGGCTCCCCCGCCGGCACGCCCTTCCTGCGCGCCAGTGCGGTCGGGGTCGCCCGGACCGACGGCGTACGGGTGTGCCTGCCTCTGCTGGACGGCAGCGACCAGGTGGGGGTGCCGGCCCTCATGGCCGCCGGGCCGCGGCACCGGCGAACCCGCCCCGGACGGGCCTCACTGGTCGGAGTAGCTGAGGTCTCCCACCGTCCAGCTGCTGATCTCGGCGATGGCGATCCGGTACATGCCTCCGGTGTGGGGCAGACCGTAGCTGCCCTGCAGGATGCGGGCGACATGCAGATGCAGATGCGTCGGCCTCACGACGGGCGCCGCCGCCGCGTCGTCGCCGCCCGCTCCGCCGTCGCCGGTGACGCGCGCCGTGAACAGCGCGGCGAAGGGCTTCAGGTGGTCGGAGGCGGCGAGGACTTCGGCCACCCGCTCGTTCCACAGGCTCTCCGGCGCCAGCCGGCCGGTGATGACCGCCCCCGGGACGACCACGGTCAAAGGCATCTGGTTACTGCGCTCGGACTCCACCATCGTGGCGATGTCGACGAGCAGCCCATCAGGGTTCGACATGAACCAGAGGATAGTGCCCGCCGGAAGCTGCTCGCACGGACACCCCCGACCCGCCGCCGGCCCATGACGCCGCCGGGCACGACGGATCACGAAAATTCCACTATCTGTGATCGCTGCATGGAAAAATATGGGATGGCCGGAAAAGGTATCGGGCGCGGTTCGGGCGCGACCCGCCCGATCGGGAAGGGGTGGCCGTGGTCCTCAACGTGTCGGCCGTGGTGTTCTTCGGCGCGGTCCTTCTCGTGCTGGTGCGTCGGCGCGAGGCGACCGGGTTCACGGCCTGCGTCGCCGTCGTCTTCGGCTTCCTGCTCGCCTCCAGCTCGGCCGCGCCCGCCGTCCACGACGTCCTGGCCACCGCGCTCACCGCACTCGCCCCCCGCTGAACGACACCGCCGCGCAGGCCCCCGCAGGCCCTGGCCGCTGCCCAGCAGATATTCTCCCGCCCCGACCAGGGCGCCCCAGGGCGCAGACACGGCATACGCACCGCCCCCCGCCGGGGCGCGAAGGAGAGTGGAGATGCAGCAGCCCGCCCCGATCACCGACCGCTCCGTGCTCAGCGGAATCGTGGAGGCGGTCCGCGACGGCGACGAGAGGGTCCTGCGCCGGCTGCTGGCGCGCCTGGCCGAACAGGCCACCGTCGCCGACCTCTACGCCCTGCGCGACGCCCTGGCCCCGCATCCCGGCACATGCGCCGGGCCGGAGAGGTCACGCCGATAAGGTCCGGCGTCCAACCATGGAAACCTCCGGTGGCGAGAGTAGACATTGCCCCACGGTCTGTGTAGTGTTCCTGGTGTTGGAAGAGCAGGACCGCAGGGCAGGCAGACACGAACTGCCTGGGCAGTACCGCAGTTGGCGGTAACAGCAGAGATGCAGGAGGCGTGCAGGTCGTCGGTACGCGGGGCCCGGTCATGGCAGAAGGGTTTCCCGACGGAAGACGGGTGACCTGTCAGGCGTCTCGGGCCCGGTTGTGCACGGGGCCCCAGGCGGTGGCGGTCGCGCACGCGCAGGACGCAGTACCGGCAGCACCCGGCAGTTCGCAGTAACCGCAGTATCTGAAGTCCGCACCACGCAGTACCAGCAGGACGGGTGTTGCCAGCAGTTCGCAATACCGCATTACCGCAGTACGCACGATGCACACCAGAGGAGAAGGGAAGGGTTCACCCCGTCGGATCGCCCGCCACGGCACGCAGTACCAGCCGGGCGGTCACCGCAGCAGCCATCGTCATGGAACGTCATGGAAGAGGTGGTCCTCGGTCACGCATACGCGATCCCCGCATCCTGTCCCTCCCCGGGGCAGTGCGGACACCGCAGGCCGGCGAATCAGCCGGCAGCAGTAGTGCAGTAGATGGTGCAGTGAATCCACATATCCCTGGGCCCCGGCGCACAACAGCGCCGGGGCCCTCGACCCGTTTCCCGAGAAAGAAGGTGCCGGTGGAACAGACCACCCTCGCCACCGACCACGACCCGGCGGACCACATGAGCGCAGAGACCAAGTTCGACGACGACGACTACCCCGCCTACACCATGGGCCGGGCCGCAGAGATCCTGGGCACCACGCCGGGCTTCCTGCGCAGCCTCGACGAGGCCAAACTCATCACCCCCCAGCGATCAGCCGGCGGTCACCGCCGCTACTCCCGCTACCAACTGCGTATCGCCGCCCGCGCCCGCGAAATCGTCGACCAGGGCACCCCACTCGACGCCGCCTGCCGCATCATCATCCTCGAGGACCAACTCGAAGAGGCCCTGCGCATCAACGCCGAACTCCGGCGCGACCGCACCTGAGGAGAACGCGACCGCACCTGAGGAGAACCGGACTGCCGGCCCGCGACCTCCACGCCGCGTGCCGCGGTCCTTCCCTCCGGGCGGGGCCGCCACGCAGGGCGCGATGAGGTGGGAGCCCGACGCGCTCTGTCGGTGAGCTGCGCGGGACGATCGGCCGGCCGGGACCGGCGGCGCCCGGGGTCAGAGTTTGTGCATCGCGGTGTACGGCTGGGTGATGCGTTCCTGCCGTGTCCCGAAGTCGACGAGTACCGCGATGTCGCTGTCGCCTTCGACGCCGATGGCCCGGCCGAGGCCGTACTGGTCATGAGTGACCCGGTCGCCGACGGCGAAGTGCTTGCGCGGGGCCTCCACCCGGGCCTTGAAGGGGCTGGTGGGCAGGTGGCGGGGGACTGCTGCGAATTTGGTCATCAGCTCCAGTATGCGCCGGAAAGCGCAAGGTCGGACCTTCTCGCGCCGTCGATTCCCGGGGGACCCGGAATGACGCGTGCGCTCGTCCGAGCCGGCACCTCGGTGGCGCCGGTAGGCGCGATCCGTCCCCCTGGCGGCTGCACCGTGACGACGGACACTGCGCACCTGCGGTCATCGCGCCGCGGGGCGGCCGCCCGGGCGGAGTGATCCACTCGGCCAACCAGCCTGCTGTCCAAGCGACTTGGCGGACCCGTCGGCTCTGGGACGGCAGCTCTGGGGTGCGCTGCCGCGGAACTGGGGGCGGAAATATCCCACCGCGGCGGGCCGCGGCCTGCTACTGTCGTCTTAGTTGCAGTAGTGGTTCCCATGAACTTTGTGTGCGCCTGCTGATGTTTTGCAGGCGCATTTTTGTTTCCCGGCTCTTCCCCGGGTGGGTGCTCATCGCGGCGACTCGAAGTCCGCACTGTGCGTGCTTCGGACAGCCTCTGAAGGAGAATTTTTAATGGCTAATGGCACCGTGAAGTGGTTCAACGCGGAAAAGGGCTTCGGCTTCATCGAGCAGGAGGGTGGCGGCCCCGACGTCTTCGCCCACTACTCGAACATCAACGCCAACGGCTTCCGTGAGCTGCTCGAGGGCCAGAAGGTCGAGTTCGACGTCACGCAGGGCCAGAAGGGCCCGCAGGCGGAGAACATTCGTCCGCTGTAATTTCTGCCACGGCACCCGCCAAGCAGCGAGGGGCCCGCACCGCGCACACATGCCCGGTGCGGGCCCCTCGGCATTGCGCCACACGCATCCCCGGCCGTTCAGGCTCCTGGCTCCGCCACCGGCGACCATCCCCACGCGAGACGCACAGCGCCGCGTCCGGATCGGCGCCCTGCCGTGACAGCTCACGGTTCGAGGTTCTCCGCTCCCGCCCTCCGCGGTGGGCGCCGACCGTAGATGACATGCCGCACGGTTCTCAGATGAACCGCTCCAGTCGCTCCCTCGCCGCGTAGCACCGCCGGACCCGGCTCCCGACACGGACCTGGCCCGCACAGATCGCCGGGCCGGCGACACCGGATTCCCACGACGACCGCACGCGGAATCCTTCAGCAGCGCCACGGCCCGCTCCGCGGAGCCTGTCGGCCCGTCCGCCACCAGTGTCCTGATCATCACCGCCGGACTCGGCGGGAGAAACACGAAGGAGTCAGCCCTTGACCACCACGATCCAAAGCCCGCCGACCACCGCGACGGTCGGCGATCTCATGCAACACCCCGAGCTGCAGATCAGCGACGATGTCATGGTCGACGCCGCGATGGACATCCTGCAGAGCTCCGGCGCGGACCACCTCCTGGTCCGCGACGAGGACGGCCGCTGCGCCGGGCTGCTGACCCGCCTGCACCTGGCGCCGTTCCAGGCCCGATCCTGGTACACCGAGCGCACCCCGGTACGCGACGTGGCCCTCGACCGAGCCCCGTTCGCCACCATCGGCATGCCCGCCGCCACCGCGGCCGCCGCTATGCGCTCCCGCGGCCTGGACACCTGGCCGGTGGTGGACCACGACGGTCACGCCATCGGCCTGCTCAGCGGGTGCCCTGCCTCGCGGTTCGGGAGATGATCAGCCCCACGGCCCGGGGGCGGCAGCGCTGACCTGGGGAAACGTGCTGGGGTGGGCGGGCTGCCGCTATGCCGTTCCGGACCAGGCGTTGGTGCCGAGCAGGGTCTTCACGTCGGAGGCGAGGCCGTTGTCGGGGTTCACCAGGAAGCCCAGCTCGTAGAGGGTGTCCTTGTCCCAGTTGGTGGTCAGTAGGCGGACCGGCACGTCTCCGGGGTGCGCCTGGAGGGCGAGCTTGAGTTCGGCCACCTTCTCCGGGGTGATCCGGGCGGCGGGGATGCTGATCTGGACGGGCGGCTTGGTGCCGAGTTCGGCGGAGGACATGTCCAGGGTGGTGATCTCCTGGCCGAAGATGCTCAGTGAGCCGTCGCGTTCGTTGAGCCGCCCGCGGACGGAGATGACGTTGTCCTCGATCATCTGGGCGGACATGAGGTTGTAGGTGGCGGGGAAGAACAGCACCTCGACCGAGCCGTCGCGGTCGGCGAGGGTGATGATCGCCCAGGCGTTGCCGGCCTTGTTGATCCGTCGGTCGACGGCGGTGATCAGGCCGGCCAGTCGGATCTCTCCCTCGGAGCGGCCGGAGCCGAGGAGTTCGGCGATCGAGGTGTCGCGGTTGCGCGAGAGGATGTGCTCGGCGCCGTCCAGCGGGTGGCTGGAGACGTAGAGGCCGAGCATCTCCCGTTCCAGGGAGAGGAGTTGGCGGCGCGGCCATTCGCGGTCGGTGAGCTGGAAGTCGAGACCGATCGCGGGGGTGTCGGACCCGGTCTCGAGGGAGCCGAAGAGGTCGTCCTGGCCGATCGCCTGTTGCTTCTTGACGCCCGTCACGGCGTCGATCGCGCTCTCGTGCACGGTGCTGAGGGAGAGGCGGGTGTGGCCGAGGGAGTCGAAGGCGCCCGCCTTGACGAGCGAGTCGACGGTGCGCTTGTTGCACACCACCAGCTCGACCTTGTCGAGGAAGTCGGCGAACGAGGTGTACTTGCCCTGCTCCTCGCGGGTGCGCACCAGGGATTCGATGACGGGCACGCCGACGTTGCGCACGGCCTTGAGGCCGAAGCGGACGTCGCTGCCGACGGCGGTGAAGTCGACGACGGACTCGTTGACGTCGGGGGAGAGGATGCGGATGCCCATCTGCCGGCACTCGGCCAGGTAGACCGCCATCTTGTCCTTGTCGTCGGCCACCGAGGTGAGCAGTGCGGCCATGTACTCGGCCGGGTAGTTCGCCTTGAGGTAGGCGGTCTGGTAGGAGACCAGGCCGTAGGCGGCGGAGTGCGACTTGTTGAACGCGTAGCCGGCGAACGGGACCAGGACGTCCCAGACGGCCTTGATGGCCTCGTCGGAGTAGCCGCGTTCGTGGCAGCCGGCCTGGAAGGGGATGAACTCCTTCTCCAGGACCTCCTTCTTCTTCTTGCCCATGGCCCTGCGGAGCAGGTCGGCCTGGCCGAGCGAGTAGCCGGCGAGCACCTGCGCGGCTCGCTGGACCTGCTCCTGGTAGACGATCAGGCCGTAGGTCGGGCCGAGGACGTCGGCGAGCGGGGCTTCCAGCTCGGGGTGGATCGGGATGATCTCCTGCTGGCCGTTCTTGCGCAGGGCGTAGTTGGTGTGGGAGTTCATGCCCATCGGGCCGGGCCGGTAGAGCGCGGAGACGGCGGAGATGTCGGCGAACTCGGTGGGCTTCATCAGCCGCAGCAGGGCGCGCATGGGCCCGCCGTCGAGCTGGAAGACGCCCAGGGTGTCGCCGCGGGCGAGGAGTTGGTAGGTGGTGGGGTCGTCGAGCGGGATGTTCTCGATGTCGACGTCGATGCCCCGGTTGGCTTTGACGATCTTGATGCAGTGGTCGATGATCCCCAGGTTCCGCAGGCCCAGGAAGTCCATCTTGATCAGGCCCATGGCTTCGCACGACGGGTAGTCGAAGCCGGTGATGATCACGCCGTCCTTGTCCCGCATGTGCAGCGGGATCAGGTCGAGCAGCGGGGTGGAGGAGAGGATGACGGCTGCGGCGTGCACGCCGGTGCCGCGGATCAGGCCCTCGATGCCCCGCCCGGTGTCGATGATCTTGCGGACGTCCGGCTCGTTCTCGTAGAGCCCCCGGATCTCGGCGCCCTCGTTGTAGCGGGAGTGGTTCGCGTCGAACAGGTCGGCCAGCGGGACGCCCTTGCCCATCACGTCCGGCGGCATCGCCTTGGTGATCCGGTCGCCCATGGAGAACGGGTAGCCGAGGATGCGGTTGGCGTCCTTGACGGCGGCCTTGGCCTTGATCGTGCCGAAGGTGTTCACCTGGGCCGTGTAGGCGGCGCCGTACTTCTCGGTGACGTAGCGCACCATCTGGTCGCGCTGGCGGTCGTCGAAGTCGATGTCGACGTCCGGGGGGTTGATGCGCTCGGGGTTGAGGAAGCGCTCGAACAGCAGGTCGTGCTCCAGCGGATCCAGCTGGGTGATGCCGGTCAGGTAGGCGACCATCGAGCCGGCCGCCGAACCGCGGCCCGGGCCGACCGGGATGCCGTTGTCCCGCCCGTACTGGCAGATGTCGGCGACCACGAGGAAGTAGGCGTCGAACCCCATCGGGGTGATCACGCCCATCTCCAGCTCGATCCGGTCCAGCACCTCCTGGCTCGGGCTGTCGCCGTAGCGGTGCTGCAGGCCGGCGGCGATCTTCTGCCGCAGGAACGACGCCTGGGTCTCGCCCTCGGGGACGTCGAACTGCGGCATCCGGTCGACGTAGGTGAACACCTCCTCGTACGACTCGATCCGCTCGGCGATCGCCAGGGTGTTGTCACAGGCCTCGGGCAGCTCGCGGAACAGCTCCCGCATCTCCTCGGCGGTCTTGACGTAGTAGCCGGTGCCCTGGAACTTGAAGCGGTTCGGATCGTCCTTGTTCTTGCCCACGCCGACGCACAGCAGGCTGTCGTGGGCGTCCGCCTGGTCGGCGGTCACGTAGTGCGAGTCGTTGGTGGCCAGCAGGGGGATGTCCAGCTGCTTGGCGAGCCGCAGCAGGTCGTCGCGGACCTGCCGTTCGATGTCCAGGCCGTGGTCCATCAGCTCCAGGAAGTAGTTCTCCTTCCCGAAGATGTCCTGGTACGCGCCGGCGGCCTTGACCGCCTCCTCGTACTGGCCGAGCCGCAGCCGGGTCTGCACCTCGCCCGAGGGGCAGCCGGTGGTCGCGATGATGCCTTGCGCGTTCGCGGCGATCAGCTCGCGGTCCATCCGGGGCTTCATGTAGTAGCCCTCCATCGACGCGAGCGAGGAGAGCTTGAAGAGGTTCCGCAGGCCGGTGGCGTTCTGCGCCCACATCGTCATGTGGGTGTACCGGCCGCCGCCGGAGACGTCCTTGCCGCCCTCGCCGTCGGCGCCGCTCGGCCGCTGGCCGCCGGGGGACCAGAACACCTGCTTCTTCAGGAAGCGCGAGCCGGGCGCGACGTACGCCTCGATGCCGATGATCGGCTTCACGCCGGTCTTCGCGGCGGCGTGGAAGAACTCGTACGCGCCGAACATGTTGCCGTGGTCGCTCATCGCGATGGCGGGCATGCCCTGTCTCTCCGCCTCGGCGAACAGCTTCCCGTTCTTCGCGGCCCCGTCGAGCATCGAGTACTCGGTGTGGACGTGCAGGTGGGCGAAGCTGTCGGACACGGTGGGCAGGCTCCTTGCGTCGGGGCGAGATCGGACGGGGTCGGGCGCGGCGGGGGAGGGAACGCGGCGGGAAGGTGTCCACGCTAGCCGAACGAGGCGCCCGACTCGCCGGACGGGGGTCCGGAAGCACCCTGTTTGACGGCGCCCTGACGTGTGCGGCCGCGTTCGCGATGCGGCGGCGCACTGGCCGGCCATCCCCCGCTGATGCTCCGACAAGGTGGCCGTAGGTGTGTCGGGAAGCCTGGTCGGCGCGGGGGACGACTGCGGCGATCGGCGGCGGTGACCCCGACTGTCGCGACGGGGTCCTTCCGCCGATGCACGTTGTGGGGATCGTTCTCGTCCTGGTGGTTCTCGCCACGACCGTGGCCACCTTCACCCGGCGGCTGCGCGTGCCGGCGCCCTCACTGCTCGTCCTGGCGGGCGTCGCGGTGGCGCTGCTACCCGGCGTCCCCGCTCTGCACATCCCCCCGCAGACGATCGCCACGGTGGTCCTGCCGCCGCGTGACGGACCGAGGAGCTGATGGCGGCAGAGGCGCTCAGCCGGCCAGGCCGGGCAGTTCGGTGGCCCAGTCGATCAGGGTTCCTTCCGTGCCCGGCGGGACCAGGGGGAAGCTCTCCCGGCGGAGCCAGCGCCGTAGTTGGCGGGCCGGCAGGTCGATGAGGACGGTTCCGTCGGAGCCCTGGAGCATGATGCGCAGGGCGGTGCGGCCGTGACAGGGGCAGGGCGGCCAGATGCGGACGTCGCCGAGGCCGGAGGGCTTCTGCAGGCCTTCCCACAGGAGGTCGCGGGAGAACTGCCAGGTGCCCGCCTCGGCCGCGGGGCCGAGGAATTCGAGGGCGACGGCGAACGGGTCGTCGCCGCGGTAGCCGAAGCGCACCGGGATGCCGACGGACTCGTGTTCGCCGAGGACGAGTCGGGCGTCGAGGACGATGTCGGTGCTGGTGGCCTCCGGCCGGGGCTGGGGACTGGGCAGCGGGTGGGGCGCGGGCATGGATTCTCCTGGGTCGGTGCCGACGGCGGCGTGATGCTCGAGCCTCGGGCCCTGGGAGCTGCCGGGAACAGGGGGAGGCGGGTCGCTCTCCAGGCTAGGAAGGCGGTGTCGGCGGAGATGTTCCGGCGGTGTACCGCGACGTGACGGTCCGTGCACCGTTCGGTCGACGTGCGGGCGGGGGCGGGGGCTTCCTCCTGCCGGGTCCGTGCTGCCCGGTGGTCGGGGGCCGGCGTGTTCAGGGGTCTGCCCCGGCCGGGGTGAGCGTGCTGACCGATGGCCCAACTCCGCTGGAGTGAAGGACTGTTCGCGTGGCACCGGGGTTCCTGGGGCGTCGCGTACCGGGCTCTGCCGGGAGGGGGTGCCGCCCGGGCGCAGTGGTGTCCGGGCCGGGCGGGGTCGGGGAGTCCTCGGTCTGTCGAAGGTTTGTCCCTCTCGTTTCGCTCCTTGTATGAAGGGCGCCGGGAGGTTTTTGATCATGACGAGGTTGATTCAGCGCGCGCGTTCGGGAGGCGAGGCGCTCCAGGCGCTGGTGGACGCTCTGGCCGAGGAGCTGGGGCGTTCGGTCGTCCTCGACGACCCGCTGGTGCGGATGATCTGCACCAGCCGGCACTTCGGTGACGAGGACCGGGTGCGGGTACGGACGCTGCTGCAGGGCATCGCGGACGACGAGGCCATCCGCTACGTGCTGTCGCAGGGGGTCGCCGAGTGGAGGGTCCCGGGAGTCCTGCCGGGCCGCGACGACCTGGGGCTGCGGCCGCGCTACTGCGTCCCGATCCGCGAGCGGGGCCACCTGCTGGGCATCCTCATGGTCGTGGCGACGGGGGAACCGCTCACGGCGGCCGACACCGCGGCCATCGACCGGGCCGCCCGCGCCGTGGCAACCGAGATGTACGCCGAGCGCCTGGCCTCGGACGTCGACGAGGAGCAGACCCGCCGGCTGGTCAACCAGCTGGTCGGCCCGGACTCGGCGCTGCGCTGCGCCGCGCACCAGCGCCTGGTCGACGACGGCCTCCTCCCGGCGGGCCCCCACGTCGTGGTGACCAGCGTGGCCGTCTCCGGGCAGCGGGGGCCTTCCGGTCAGGTCTCGGTGGCACTGCGCGCCGCGCTGGAGCCGTTCCGGCGGACCCGTACGGCCCGTGGCCTGTGGGCGGTGGAGCAGGACCGGGCGGTCCTGGTGCAGGTCTTCGAACGGGAACCGGCGGAGGACGACCTGGAGGTGCAGTGCCGCGGCGTCGTCCGCTCCCTGGAGACCTTCCTGGACCCGGGCTCGGTCACGGTGGTGGGCGTGGGCGGCCGCCAGACCGAGCTGGCCGGCGCGTGGATCTCCCACGACCAGGCCCGGGTGGCCGCCCGCGCGGCCCATCGGCTGCCGCGGCTGCGGGGCGTCGGCGACTGGGAGCGGCTCGGGGAGTACGCCGTCCTCCTCCAACTGCCCGCCGGCGCGCTCGACGGCACCCTCGTGCCGAAGCCGCTGCGGCGGCTGCTGGACGGCGGTGGCAGCTCCCGCCTGGAGGAGACCCTGCGCTGCTTCCTGGAGAACGCGGGCTCGGTGCCCAAGACGGCGGAGGCCCTGGAAGTCCACCGCACCTCGCTGTACTACCGCCTGCGGCAGATCCAGGAGATCACGGGCCTGGACCTGGACAACGGCGCGCACCGCCTCGTCCTGCACCTGGGGCTGCGGGTGTGGGACCTGCTGCAGGTGCCCCCGCAGAGGTCGGCCTGACCTGCGGCATCGTCGGAGCGCGCCGTTGGCTGTGTCGAAGCGCCTCGTTGCTACAGAGCGATGAAGCTCCGTCAGGCAATCCCTACGTCGGTCGGTGGTCAACGAGCGGGACGCGCCGCGAGAATCCTCCCTACGAGCTGCCGCTCATCCCCGGAGACCTGCGGGTTCCGGACTTCCCGAACGGACATGAACGAGCACCATGCATGAACTGATCACGAACGACGGTGTGCGCCTGGCCTACCGCGACAGCGGCGGCGACGGGGTCCCGCTGGTCATGCTCCACGGCTGGGGACAGACGCAGGAGATGTTCCGCCACCAGTTCGAGGCGCCGGCACCGGGCCGACGCCTCGTGACGGTGGACTTCCGGGGCCACGGCCGCTCCGGCAAGCCGCGCCACGGCTACCGCATCGCCCGTCTGGCCCGCGACGTCCTCGACCTGGTCGACCACCTGGGCCTGGACACCTTCGACGCGCTGGGCTGGTCGATGGGCGCCTCGGTGTGGTGGAGCTTCATCGACCAGCACGGCACCGGCCGCATCCGCCGGTTCGTCGTGGTCGACCAGCCGGCCGCCGTGGCGGCCGTGCCCTGGATGGCGGCGGCCGAACAGCGCGAATCCGGCGCCATCTTCGACATGGCCGGGCTCCTGGAGCTGGGCGCCGCCCTCGCCGGGCCCGACGGTGCGAAGGTCCGCGAGGACTTCGTCCGCTCGATGTTCAGCGGCGACACCGACCCCGAGCTGCTCGCCTTCGTGACCGAGGAGATCCGCTCCACCCCGGCGTACGCGGGCGTCCCGCTGCTCTTCGACCACTGCGCCCAGGACTGGCGCGACACCCTCGACCGCATCGACGTACCGACCCTGGTCCTCGGCTGCGAGGGAAGCCACGTGGACCCCGCCTCCCAGCGCTACCTCGCCGAGCGGATCCCCGCTGCCCGCCTCCACGTGTTCCCGGCGGACGTCGCGAGCTCGCACTTCCCGTTCCTGGAGAACCCCGAAGAGTTCAACGCCGTCGTCGAGAGGTTCCTCTCCTGAACGCCCCGCCGCCGGAGGTACCACCACCGACCGCCGAGCGGTGAAACACCCTTCCCAGCACCCGTACAGCACCACAAGAACCGGTCGGAGCCTCCCGTGATCCCGTCGGGTCCCTCACCCATGCCCGAAACCCCCGCGCCCGAAGCCCAAGTCCACCAGCCTGACCAGGCCGCCCCCGGCGGCGGCAACGGCTGCATCGACATCCTCTCCCCACCGCCGGGCGCCGACCCCGAGGACTGCCTCTACGTCGCCCTGCACGTCCACGGCGCGGCCTCGGTCCGCCGCCACGGCGTCAGCACCGTCCTGGCCCCCGGGGACCTGCTGATCGGCACCACCCCGCACCCGGCCGGCCTGCTGCAGGACGCCGAATGCCGGATGGTCCGGTTCCGTGTCCCCTGCTTCTACCTGGGCGTCCGGCCCAGCGACGTCCGGCGCACGGGCGGTCTGATGGCCCGGGGAGTCGAGGGCATCGGCTCGCTCGCCTCCCAGTTCCTGCGGACCCTCGCCACCCAGGCCCGCGCCCACCGCGCCCGGCCGGGCAACCACCTCGCGCGCAGCGTCTCCGACATCGTCGCCATCCTGGTGACCGACCTGCTCGAACGGGAGAACCCGGAGCACCCGACCGGCGCGGCCGAGATCCTCGCCCGGATCCGCGCCCACATCGAGGAGAACCTCGCCGACCCGGACCTCTCGCCCGAGTCGATCGCCCGGTCGCAGCACATCTCGGTGCGCTACCTGCACAAGCTCTTCCAGCAGGACGGGACGACCGTGGGCCAGTGGGTACGGCAGCGGCGCCTCGACGCCTGCCGCCGGGAGCTGGAGCGCCCGTCCCGCCGACAGAGCAGCGTCTCCGCCGTCGCGCACCGGTGGGGCTTCGTCAGCCACTCCCACTTCAGCCGGACGTTCCGCGAGGCCTACGGGGTCTCCCCCCGGCAGTGGCAGGCCTACGCCGCAGAGACCGACGGCCGCCACCCGGCCTCCTGATCCGGAAGGCACTCATGCACTCCACCAAACCCACCGTCGTGCTCGTCCACGACGGCTGCTCCGACGCCACCACCTGGTTCGGTGTCATCGCCGAACTCCACCGGCGCGGCCTGACCGTCCTCGCCGCCGCGAACCCGCTGCGCGGACTCGCCCACGACGCCGCCTACCTGGCCTCCGTCCTCGCCGACATCGACGGTCCCGTCGTCCTGGTCGGCCACTCCTACGGCGGCGCCGTGATCACGGAGGCCGGAACCGACCCCAGCGTCGTCGCGCTGGTGTACGTGGCCGCCTACCTCCCCGACGTGGGCGAGAGCTACGACGCGCTCGCGGGCCGCTTCACCCCCTCGCCGGTCCTCGCGCAACTGCGGCGCACCGCGCTCACCACGACCGACGCCGGCCGGGCGACGGAGCTCACCGTGCCCAGGGAGTGCTTCCAGCCGCTCGTCGCCGCGGACCTCGACCGGGAGGTCGCGCAGGTGCTCGCCGCGATCCAACGCCCCGTCGCCGAGCGGGTGCTCACCGATACGCCCACGGCGGCGGCCTGGCGCACCAAGCCGTCGTGGGCCCTGGTGACCGGCGCCGACCAGGCACTGCCCCCGCCGGTCCAGCGGTTCACGGCGAGTCGCGCCGGCTCCACCGTCCTCGAACTGCCCGACGCCTCCCACGCCGTGGCTGTCTCCCAGCCGACGACGGTCGCCGAACTCATCCACGACGCCGTCAGGTCGGCTTCCGGATGCCGTAGCCGGTGACGGTCCGGGGGCTGATCACCGGTCGGTGTGGATCTCCGCCGTGTAGCCGCCCGGGAACTGGACGACGGCGCTGTCCCGGCCGCCCGCCGAGACCGGTCCCCACAGCACCGAGGCGCCGGCGGCCTCGGCCCGCTCCAGGGTGGCGCCGAGGTCGGGCACGCCGTAGCCGGTGAGCTCCCGGCCGAAGGGGCTCGGCAGGTGGCCGTCCGTCACCGTGACCGTGGTGGCGCCGAAACCGGAGGTGAGGCGGACGAGCCGGTACGTCGTCCCGGGCAGGCCGATCGCGGCGCCGTCGGCGCGCCGGTCGTCGGAGACGATGCGGCCCTTGGTGAAGGCGAGGTAGCTGTCCAGGAAGGCGCCTACGGAGTCCGGCGACAGGTAGAGCCGGTTCTCCGGCACGCTCGTCAGGCCGGGGTAGGACGGCGGGGTGGTGTGCACGTAGAGCTGGGCGTTGATCCCGCCGGGGAACTGGACGACGGCGTCGCGCCCGATCGGGTCGGCGAAGGGGGCCACGGTCACGGCCGCGCCGTCGGCGCGGGCGGCCCGGACCGCCTGGTCGAGGTCGGTCACCAGCCAGCCGGTGCGCTCGGTGCCGAAGGGGTACGGGACGGGCGTGGTGTAGTCGAACACCGACAGGGTGCCGACCGGGGAGACGACCAGTTCGGACAGCGTCCGGCTGGGCGTCGGGGTCACCTGGGTGGAGACGGGCCCGATCGTGGTGCCGCCGAAGGTGGACACCCAACTGGCCACGAACGCCTGCTCGGTGCCGGGTGCGACGTACACGTGGGTGGAGTCGTACTGCGGGCCGACGGCGAACTGCCGGTGCGAGCCCGGCGGCTTCGCGGGGCCGGGGGTGCTCTGGGCCGCCGAGGCGGTGGGGACCGCCGTGAGTGCGGCGATCGCCGCCACCAGCGGGACCATGCGGCGGGTGAAACGAAGCTTCACGGGTGACCTCCTGGTCGTGGTTCGAGACCCGCGCCCGGCGTCCACGGAAGGGGACGCCGGGCGCGGGTCTCTGGTCGGTCGGTCGGTCAGGCTGTGCTGTCAGCGGACCGGCGGGCGGGCGGACGGCCGCGGTCGGGGGAGCCGCGGCCGTCCGGGTCACTTGGCGAGGAAGGCCAGCAGCGCGGTGTTCACTTCCTCGGCGTGGGTCCACAGCAGGCCGTGCGGCGCGCCCTCGATCTCCACGTACTCGGCGGAGGGCAGGGCCCGGTGGAAGACGCGGGCGGTGTTCTCGATGGGCAGGGTGCGGTCGCCGGTGCCGTGCAGGATCAGGGCGGGCACGTCGATGCGGGGGATGTCACCGCGGAAGTCCGTGTACCAGGTGCTCGGTGCGGCCGAGGCGGCGTAGGAGCCGCCGGAGGCCGCGGTGTTCCAGCTGTTGCGGACGGCCTCCTCGCTGATCCGGGTGCCGAGGTTCTCGTCCAGGTTGTAGAAGCCCTTGAAGAAGTCGGTGTAGAAGGCATACCGGTCGGCCTTCACGGCGGCGACGATGCCGTCGAAGAACTCCTGCGGGGCGGCGCCGTCGGGGTTGTCGTCGGTCTTGAGCAGGAACGGCTCCAGGGAGGCCAGGAAGGCGACCTTGGCGACCCGCTCGGAGCCGTAGGTCGACACGTACCGGGCGACCTCGCCGGTGCCCATGGAGAAGCCGACCAGTACGGCGTCCCGCAGGTCCAGGGTCTCCAGCACGGTGTTCAGGTCGGCGGCGAAGGTGTCGTAGTCGTAGCCGGTGGTGGGCTGCGAGGACTGGCCGAAGCCGCGACGGTCGTAGGTGATGACCCGGTAGCCGGCGTCGAGCAGCGCGGCGCTCTGCCGCTCCCAGGAGCGCCCGTCCAGCGGGAACCCGTGGATCAGGACGACCGGCTGACCGGTGCCGTGGTCCTCGTAGAAAAGGTCGATGGAGGTGGAGTTCTCCTGGCCAACGGTGATGAACGGCATGGGTTTTCCCGTTTCTCTCGGACAGCGTGTGGGCTGCTGATGGGCCTCACGTTAGGGGCGGCCGGTGGCGGTCGATGGCCTGTGAGAGCACACGGTGTCGTCCGAGAGTGCCGCAGACGGATCGACCGGCGTTGCAATGATCCAGCGCATCTGACGCAGTGTCAGCCACTGTGCGCTGACCGGCTGTGGGCGGTGCGCCGTCGGAACAGGCCCCGGGCCGGGGCGTTTCTACGCTGATGCCGCCTCGCGCACGGCGTCGGACCTCCGGCGCGGTGCGCATGCCCCGAAGAAAGCAGCGATCTTGAGGATTCAGTCATGACGACGAATGACACACCCACCGTCGTGCTCGTGCACGGCGCCTTCGCCGATGCCTCCAGCTTCGCCCGGGTCATCCCCGAGCTGCTGGCCGAGGGGCTGAAGGTGGTGGCGCCGGCCGTGCCCAACCGCAGTCTGGTCGGCGATTCCGCCTACATCGCGTCGGTGGTCCGGCAGATCCCCGGGCCGGTCGTGCTGGTCGGCCACTCCTACGGCGGCGCCGTGATCACCGTGGCGGGCGCCGAGGAGAACGTCAAGGCGCTGGTGTACCTCGCGGGTTACGCGTTGGAGGAGGGCGAGAGCCTGGGTGAGCTGCAGGGCCGCTTCCCCGCGTCCGAGCTCGCCTCCGCCCTGGTGTACACCCCCTTCCCGCTGGAGGGCGGGGACGGCGAGGGCACCGACGTCTCGGTGGAGGTCGACCGTCTTCCGGCGATCTTCGCGGCCGACGTCGACCCCGGTCGGGCCCGGGTCCTCGCGGTCTCCCAGCGGCCGCTCGCCGCAGCGGCGTTCGGCGAGGCCGCACCCACCGCCGCGTGGCGGACCAAGCCCTCCTGGGGGATCGTGGCCGGCGCCGACCGGACCATCAACCCCGACGTCCAGCGGTTCGGCTACCGGCGCGCCGGGGCAGCCACGGTCGAGGTCGACTCCTCGCACCTGGTGATGCTCTCCCACCCCGGGCGGGTCGCCGACGTGATCCGCGAAGCCGTCCGGTCCGTGGACAACTGACACCCCCCCCGAAACAGTGACAGGAGCACCATGACCAACCAGCCACGCCTCCACCAACACGGCCCCGAGATGCAGGAGTTCGGCACCGTCACCCAGCTGCCGATCGCGCTCTCCCACGACGCCCGACAGTACTCGGCCCAGCGGCTCAACCGCGTCCTCGCGGACACCCAGTTCCTGTACGCGCTGTACAAGAAGTACCACTGGGGCATGCGCGGGCCGACCGCCTACCAGCTGCACCTGCTCTTCGACAAGCACGCCCAGGAACAGCTGGAGCTGGTCGACGCGCTCGCCGAACGGGTGCAGATGCTCGGCGGTGTCGCCGTCGGCGACCCCCGTCACGCCGCCGAGATCACGGGCGTCCCGCGCCCGCCGGACGGCATCGAGGGCGTGCCGTCGATGCTCTCGCGCCTCCTCGACGCACACGAGACCATCCTCGCCGACGCCCGCGACGCCGCCACCCGCACGGCGCGGCTCGGCGACGACGGCACCCAGGACCTCCTGGTCTCCCAGATCATCCGCACCGGCGAGACCCAGGTCTGGTTCCTCGCCGAGCACCTCGTCGTCACCCCCGAGACGGGGGTGTGACGGCAGGCCGGGCCCTCCGATGGCGGGCCCGGCCTCGGCCGGCGGCTGTGCGGGAACCGGGAACCGGGACCCGGCTGTGCGCGTACCCCAGGGGCGGGTGCGCGCACAGCCGGGTCCCGATGCGTTGCGTCACCGCCGGGTCCGGGCCTCTGCGTGGGTTTCCGGGTTCGTGGCGCCGAAGGGTTCGAACCGCAACGAGCTCGGGCCCCTGGACACGGGCGTGTCCAGGGGCCCGAGCTCGTCGGGGGCGCCGCTGCCGTCAGGCCCGGTGCAGGGCGAGCCGGGTGGCCAGGCCGCCGCCCACGCCGGCGAGGACAGCCACGGGCAGCCACCACAGCGGCCAGTGCGCCAGGCCGAGGGCGCCGTCGACCGACCACTGTCCGGGGCCGGTGGCGGCCAGCGCCGCGCCGATGGTGATCAGGACGAACGGGTACTCGTACCCGTCGTGCTGCACCCACAGCCCGTGGGGCCACTTGACGGTCAGGGCGACCGTCATCACCCCCGTGGCGCCGGCGGCGGCCAGCGGGGTGAGCAGACCGAGGGCCAGCATCAGCCCGGCCCCGATCTGGGTGCCGCCGGCGGCTATCGCGGTGAGCTTGCCGCCGCGGAAGCCGTCACCCCGGAATTCGGCCGTGCCGCCGTCCAGTCCGCTGCCGCCGAGGTGGAAGCTGACCTTCTGGACGCCGTGGCCCGCGATCAGCAGGCCGGCGACCAGGCGCAGCAGGAGAAGACCCGTGTTCATGTCGGACTCCGTCGGGGTCGGTGGCGGGCCGTCAGCCGGCGGCGTGCGGGTTGATCATGGACTGGGCGTAGACGATGCCCATGCCGTAGGCGCCGCCGTGCTCCTTGACCAGGTCCGTCACGGCGACGTAGGTCTCGGCGCGGGCCCAGTCACGCTGGAGTTCCAGAAGCACCTGCACCCAGGTGACGGGCACGGCGCCGGCGGCGGTCATCCGCTGCAGGGCGTGCTCGTGGGCCCGCGGGCTGACGCCGCCGGAGGCGTCGGCGACGACGTACACCTCGTAGCCCTGCTCCAGCGCCGAGAGCGCCGGCAGGACCAGGCAGACCTCGGTCCACAGGCCGGACAGGATGATCTTGTGGCGGCCGGTCGCCTTGACCGCCTCGACCAGCGCCTCGTCCTCCCAGGCGTTCATGCTGGTCCGGTCGATGACCTCCTGCTCGGGGAAGACCGCCTGCAACTGCGGGAGGATCGGTCCGGAGAAGGACTCGGCCGCGACGGTGGACAGCACCACCGGGACGTCGAAGATCTTCGCGGCCTTCGCCAGGCCGACGGTGGAGTTGATGATGGAGGTGCGGTCACCGCTGCCGGTGCCGAAGAACATCTGCGGCTGGTGATCGACGAACAGCATCATCGCGTTGTCCGGGGTGAGCAGGTCGGGGCTCGGAGCGGCGTGGACCTGGGTGAAGTCGACCATGGTTCTTCTCTCTTCTGAGGGATGCAGGGAATCTGCAGGGAATCGGCAGCGGATTGGCAGCGCATCTGCCGCGCATCTGCAGCGGGTCTGCGGGGAGTCAGCGGGGAATTCGCCTGGGAAGGCGATTCATTGACGCTGCATCAGTTCCGGCTGTGTCAGCCGCGATCCGGATCATCCGGGGCGGCACGACAGCGACGTTAGTCGGCGATCGGCCGGTGGTTCTGCTCGCTGTGCGCCCTGGACTGTTCCGACAACGCACGGTAGGTCGGCGCCGCGTCCGGCCCCGACCGCAGTGCGCTGCGGGGCAAGTCGCGATGCGCTGCGAAGTGCGTCGGGTGCCGGTCTGCTGCCTAGGTTTCGCCGGGTGGCCCTGTCGGGCCGAGACCACCGCACGAAGGGACCCCTCGTTGTCCAGCATGCCCGTCGCCGGGATCCGTCCCGGCGCCCCCGCCCTGCCCGCCGACCTGGTCATCCGCAACGCCAAGGTGCACACCAACGACCCGCGCCGCCCCCGGGCCGGCGCGCTGGCCGTCCGGGACGGGCTGATCCAGGCGGTCGGTGACGACGCGGACGTGGTCCCGCTGGTCGGCCCCGACACCCGGGTCGTCGACGCGCTCGGCCGCCGGGCCGTCCCCGGACTCAACGACGCGCACCTGCACGTCATCCGCGGCGGCCTCAACTACGTGCTGGAACTGCGCTGGGACGGCGTCCCGACACTGCGCGAAGCCCTGGCCATGCTCCGGCTGCAGGCCGAGCGCACCCCGCCCGGCCAGTGGGTCCGGGTGGTCGGCGGCTGGTCCGCCGACCAGTTCGCCGAGCGGCGCCTGCCCACCCTGGCCGAGCTCAACGCCGCGGCGCCCGACACCCCCGTCTTCGTACTGCACCTCTACCAGTCGGCCCTGCTCAACAAGGCCGCGCTGCGCGCCGCGGGCTTCACGCGCGACACCCCCGACCCCGCCGGCGGCCAGATCGTCCGCGGACACGACGGTGAACCGACCGGCCTGCTGATCGCCGCGCCGGGCGCTCTACTGCTCTACTCCACCCTCGCCAAGGCGCCGACCCTGGACGAAGCCGACCGCGTCGGCTCAACGAGGCACTTCCTGCGCGAGCTCAACCGCTTCGGCCTCACCTCCGCGATCGACGCCGCCGGCGGCTTCCAGAGCTTCCCCGAGAACTACGGCACCGTCATGGAACTCGCCCGCCAGGGCCAGTTGACCCTGCGCATCGCCTACCACCTCTTCCCGCAGACCGCCGGGCAGGAACTCGACGACCTCAGGCGCTGGGTCGACACCGTGCGCCCCGGCGAAGGCGACGAGTGGCTGCGCCTCAACGGCGCGGGGGAGAACCTCACCTGGGCCGCCGCCGACTTCGAGAACTTCGCCGAACCACGCCCCCGACTCGGCTCCTATGAGACGGAGTTCGAGAAGGCCGTCCGCCTGCTGATGGAGCACGGCTGGGGATTCAGGCTGCACGCCACCTACGACGAGACCATCCGCCGTGACCTCGCCGTCTTCGAGAAGCTCGCCGCCGAAGGCCTCTTCCCACACGGCAACCGCTGGCTCTTCGACCACGCGGAGACCGTCAGCCCCGACAGCCTCGACCGGATCGCCGCCCTCGGCGGCGCCGTCTCCGTGCAGAACCGCCTCTCCTTCCAGGGCGAGGCCTTCGTCTCCCGCTACGGCGCCCCGGTGGCCGCCGAAGCGCCGCCGCTGCGCGCCATGCTGGACCGCGGCCTCACCGTCGCCGCCGGCACCGACGCCACCCGGGTCTCCTCCTACAACCCCTGGGTCGCCCTGCACTGGCTGGTCTCCGGCCGCACGGTCAGCGGGCGCCGCCTCGCCGCCGAGCGCAACCGGCTCAGCCGCGAACAGGCCCTGGAGCTCTACACCCTCGGCGGCGCCCGCCTCACCGGCGAGGAGGACGTCAAGGGACGTCTGACAGTGGGAAGTTACGCCGATATCGCGCTGCTCAGCGCCGACTACTTCACCGTGCCCGAGGCCGACATCCCGCACATCGAGTCCGTCCTCACCGTTGTCGGCGGACGCATCGTCCACGGGACGCAGGAGCACCAGGGCCTGGCCCCCGACCTGCCCGCGGTGACGCCGCCCTGGAGCCCGGTCGTGCGGTTCGGCGGCTACCACGCCACCCCCACCCCCACCCCCGGCCCGGCCGGCGTCCACCAGGCCGAGAGCGTCCTGGAGGCCGTGGCGGCCTCCGGCGAACAGCACGCCTGGCGCGCGGCCCGAGGCCTCGCCACCCTCCCCGGGCAGCCCGCGCTGCCGACGGACCCGTGCTTCCTCTGACCGATCGTCAATTCTGCGAGCGGGCAGCGCCGGACCGTGGCGCTGCCCTCGCCCACCTCCCCCTACCTCGACACGAGGAGCCGTCGTGACCACGCCCGCGCCCGAGTCCGCGCCCGAGCCTGCGCCTGCGCCCGAGTCCGTGCCCGAGTCCGTGCCCGCGCACGAGTCCCGCACCGCGTCCCCGCCGCAGCTGCCCGGGGCGCAGATCCGCGACCGCCACCCGCTGGCCCTGGCCCTGTTCGGCCTCACCATGGTCAGCGGCCTGATCGACGCCGTGAGCTACCTCGGCCTCGGCCACGTCTTCACCGCGAACATGACCGGCAATGTCGTCGTCATCGCCTTCGCCCTCGCCGGAGCGCCCGGCTTCTCCGTCGTCGGCTCGCTGACCTCCCTCGCCGCCTTCCTCCTCGGCGCCGTCCTGGCCGGGCGCCTCGCCGCGCGGCACGCCGGCACCCGGCGCCCGCGCCTGGTGCGCACGGCCCTGGTCCTGGAGGTCGCGCTGCACGGCGCGGCCGCCGCCGTGGTCTTCGCCTGGAGCGCGGACGGGCCCGCGCAGTACGGCGTGATCGCGCTGCTCGCCCTGGCGATGGGCCTGCGCAACGGCACGGTCCGCGGCCTCGGGATACCGGACCTCACCACCACCGTGCTCACCCTCACCCTGACCGGCCTGGCCGCCGACTCCCGCCTGGCCGGCGGCACCGCCCCCCGCCGGACCAGGCGGATCCTCTCCGTCGCCACCATGCTCGCCGGCGCCGCCCCCGGTGCGGTCCTGGTCCTGCACGGGCAGCTCGCCTGGGCCCTGGTGGCCAGCGCGGCCCTCGCCGGGGTCACCGTCCTGCTCTACCGCGAGTGAGCCGACGACGCCGGGGGAGACCGGGGCCGGCCGGCGCACCGGCTGCCGACGGTGCGGAGCCCCGCCCCCGTCCGGCGGACGGGAACGGGGCTCCGGGTGAACGCTACTGGCCGCGCGTCACGCACTTGTTGGCGCTGTTCGACCACAGGCCCTGAAGGTCGAAGGTGCCGGTGCTCAGGGCGACGTAGGCGTCGAGGTCGACGCACGCGTCGCCGATCTCCCCGCCGCCGCCGTTCCAGCCGATGCTGGGCCAGAAGTCGGTGACCGTCTCGGCGTACTCGTGCGTCTCGGTGGACTCGATGCCGGAGAGCAGCCGGCCGTCCGTGAACGTCGTGCAGGCGCCCGCCCCGTTGTCCGGGATGTACGGGAGGTTGGTGTAGGCCAGGGTGCCGTACGAGGCGCTGGTCTTGTCGTGCCAGGCGCAGAAGCCGGTGTTGGGGAAGCCGTCCGGGTGCGTGTGGGTGGGGGAGACGACCACGTACTGGGCGTTGAGGTTGGGCGCCTGGGTGGTGTTGCCGAAGTGGCCGGCGGCCTTCACGGCCTCGGCGGCGATCTGCGTGGAGGTCGCCTGGGTGGGTGCGGCGGCTGCGTTGTCGAACCACACGCCGGCCAGCGGCGAGGACGTGGGGTGCTGGACGTGGACGCCCTTGGTACCGCAGGTGACGGTGCCCTTGGCGACGCCCTCGCAGTACTGGTCGAGGATGGTGCCCCAGGTGTCCTGGCTGCCGTAGAGGCCCTTGAACATGTTCTGCAGGTCGGGCGCGACCCCGGCGGGGTCGGAGGACCACTGCGAGCCCCAGAAGACCAGGTAGACCTTGGGGGTGGGGGACACCACACCCTGGCCGGCGCTGGAGCCGACCTTCAGGGTGTTGCCGGAGGCGGCCGAGGCGGCCCGCTGCTGCGAGGCGGCGGCGGGGGCGGCAGGGACGAGCGGCTTGGCCCCGAAGTGGGCGGGCGCCGGGGCGGGTTGCGCCTCGGCTCCGGTGGCCAGCGAAGTGGTGCCGACGGCGGCCAGGGCCAGCGCGGCCAGGGTGTGGGCGGCGGCCTTGAACGACTTGCGCATGCGTGTGCTCCCGAGTGTGAGGGTGTGGGAGGTCCGTACGTGCGAGATCGGAGCCCCGACACCACATCAACCCGACGGTGGGCCCGTCCAGATGCGCGGAGGCGGCGGGGGGAAGTGTTTGCCGCGGTCATACCAAGTCCTTGTCCTTGCCCTTGTCTCAGCTCTTGTCGTTGTCTCAGCCCTTGTCCTGCTCCCTGTCCCGGCCCCGGGTGGCACTACGATGCGCAGCGGTACTTTCCGGCCGACTCAACGGGGGATCTGATGACAGGTCAGTGGCAGGAGCTGGGCACGCCCGGCGGGATCGAGGCGTACGTGCACCGCCCGGAGGGCGAGGTGCGCGGGGCGGTGGTGGTCTGCTCCGAGCTGTACGGGGTCAATGCGTACCTGCGGGGCGTCTGCGCCGAGCTGGCGGGCCTCGGGTACGTGGCGGTGGCGCCGGACTTCTACTGGCGCAACGCCCGCCGCACCGAACTCGGGTACAGCGCGGAGGAGCGGGAGGCGGGCCTGGTGCTGATGCGCGCCCTGGACCGCGACGAACTGGTCGCCGACGCCGCCGCGGCCCTGGCGGAGGCCCGGACCCTGGCCGACGGGCGCGGCGTGGCGTTCGTCGGAACGAGCATGGGCGGGCACATCGCCGTGCGCGCCGCCACCGAGCTGCGCTTCGAGCTGGCCGCGGTGTTCTACCCCGGCTGGCTGCTGAACTCCGGCTTCCCGCTGGTCGGCCCGGTGCCGCCGCTGGAGACGGCCGAGCGCATCGCCGCCAACGGCGTGTACCTGCTCGGCTTCTGCGGCGAGCTGGACCACATCCTCCCGCAGGAGGAGTGGCAGGCGGCCGAGCAGCGGCTGACCGACGCCAAGGTCGATCACGAACTGATCACCTACCCGGGCGCCCGCCACGGCTTCGCCGCCGACCGCCCGGCCGACCACGACGCCGCCGCGACCGCCGACGCCTGGCACCGCGTCCACCAGGCCCTCGCCGAGCGCCTGTAAACCCGCCGCCCGTAAGCCCGAGCGCCCGTAGACCGGCAGCCCAGGGGTCCGGCTGCCGCCCTGTCGCAGAGCTGTGACAGAGCGGTGCCGGATCCCTTACGAGTTCCTCATGACGTGCACGTAGGGTCCTCGCATGGCAGAGAAGCTGGTGGGGACGGGTATGCGGAAGTTCGGGCACGGGCTGCGGCTGATCGGGATCAGCGTGGTCGCCGGTGCCGTGGCGGCGGGGATCGCGCTGCCCGCGGTGGCGGCGGCCGGGCTGGGGGCCCAGTCGGCGGCGGACGACTTCCAGAACCTGCCCGACGACTTCAAGACGCCGGCGCTGTCCCAGGCCTCGACGATCCTCGACGCCCAGGGCGGCACGATCGCCACCGTGTACGACCGGGACCGTACCGTGGTGTCGGCGGACCAGATATCCCCGCTGGTGAAGACCGCACTGGTGGACATCGAGGACAACCGCTTCTACGAGCACGGCGCGATCGACCTCAAGGGGGTGCTGCGCGCCGTGGACAAGAACGCCTCCTCGGGCACCACCGCTCAGGGTGCGTCCACCCTGACCCAGCAGTACGTGAAGAACGTGTTCGTCGACGAGGCGGGCGACGACCCGAAGAAGGTCCAGGAGGCGCAGCGGCAGACCATCGGCCGCAAGATCCAGGAGCTGAAGTACGCGATCAAGGTCGAGGAGACCCTGGGCAAGGACCAGATCCTCACCAACTACCTGAACATCACCTTCTTCGGGGAGAAGGCCTACGGCATCGAGTCGGCCGCGCGGCGCTACTTCGGCGTCCACGCCAAGGACCTCACCCTGCCGCAGGCCGCGATGCTGGCCGGCCTGGTGCAGTCGCCCAGCGGCTACGACCCGGTGGTCGACCCGACGGCGGCCACGGACCGGCGCGACACCGTGCTGCGCAAGATGGCCGAGTACGGGCACATCACCAAGGAGGAGGCCCAGCAGGCCATCGCCACCCCGCTGGGGCTCAACGTCCAGGCCCCGCAGCAGGGTTGCATCCTGGCCAAGCAGGGCGAGGGCTTCTTCTGCGACTACGTGCGCAAGGTGGTGCTCACCGACCCGGCCTTCGGGAAGTCGGCGGCCGAGCGGCAGGCCGTGTGGAAGCGCGGCGGGCTGCAGATCCACACCACGCTCGACCCCAAGGCGCAGGCGGCCCTCAACTCCTCGGTCACCAGCCACGTCAACGCGGGCGACCAGGCGGCGACCGCGATGAGCATCGTCGAGCCGGGCACCGGCAGGATCCTCGCGATGGGCCAGAGCCGCCCGTACGGTGTCGATGACAAGCAGAGCCAGACCCAGATCAACTACAACGCCACCAAGGCCATGGGCGGCGGGCTCGGCTTCCCGACCGGTTCGACGTTCAAGCCGATCGTCGCGGCGGCGGCCCTGGAGAACGGCCTCACGCCGGGCCAGAGCTACACCACCGACTACAGCATCCCGTGGCCGGCGATGAAGGACTGCTCCGGCGGGAAGTTCCCGTCGGCCGGGCAGGTGCACAACGACAGCCAGTCCCTCACCGGCCAGTTCACCATGAAGACGGCGATGGCCCAGTCGGTCAACACCTACTTCGCGAAGCTGGAGGCCGACACCGGGCTCTGCAACGTCGCCCAGATGACCAACAAGCTCGGCATCACCGAGCAGGCGGGCGGCGAGAAGCTCCAGGTGGTGCCGTCGATGACGCTCGGCAGCAACGACCTGACCCCGCTGGAGATGGCGGGCGTCTACGCGACCTTCGCCGCCCACGGCACCTACTGCGCGCCGACCGCCATCACCTCGGTGACCGGCCCCGACGGCAAGCAGCTGGCCGTGCCGCAGGCGAACTGCTCCGCCGTGATGTCCGCCGACACCGCCGACACCGTCACCGCGATGCTCAAGGGCGTCGTGGAGGACGGCACCGGAAAGGCGGCCGGCCTCACCGGCCGCGACAGCGCGGGCAAGACCGGCACCACCAACGAGAGCCGCCAGGTCTGGTTCGTCGGCTACACCCCGGAGATGGCCGGCGCCACCGTCGTCAGCGACACCGACAACCCCAAGCCGCTGGACGGCCAGCGGATCGGCGGCAAGGTCGTCGGCCAGGCCTTCGGCGGCACCCTGGCCGGCCCGATCTGGCGCGACGCCATGGACGGCGCCCTCGACGGCACCCCGGCCGGCACCTTCCCCGCGATCCAGCTGCCGTAGCGCGGCACGGGGGCGGGTGGACGAAGTGGGTGGACGAAGGGTGGGTGTGCGGCAGTAGGGTGCGGCGGTCGGTAGTCGGCCGGGTCTCCGGTCGACGGGGGCGACCGCGTGAGGACCTCGGCATGACCTACGGAGAGCAGAACCCGTACCAGCAGCAGGGCTACGGGTACGGGCAGGGCTACGGCCATGGGCAGGACTACGGCTACGGCCACGGTCAACAGCCGCGGGTGCCGCTGTGGCAGCGCTTCCGGGGCGAGGAGTGGCCCACGCTGCGGGAGTTGCTGGCGCCCGCGCGCAAGGCGACCGGCTGCTGGGTACTACCGCTGCTCTTCTGCCTGTGGCCGTTCCTGGTCTTCCTCGGCCTCTACCCGATGGCGCGCTCGGCGCGACGGCTGGCCCGGAGGGTGTTCGCCGTGCCGGGCCCGCGGGGGATCACCGACCCGGTGGTGCTGCGGGTGCAGCGGATACGGGGGTGGCTGGCGCTCGTGGCCGGTTTCCTGGTGCTGGCGGTCTACGGTTCGCCGGAGGACTGGAGCGAGGCCAACGACCAGTTCCAGCTCCGGCTGGTGATCACGCCCTGGCTGGTACTGGTGACGGCCCCGGTGGTGGTCGGCATCCTGTTCCGGCTCGCCGGCCCGGCCCTGCGGCCCGCGATGCGCGCCCAGGTGCGGCCGGCCGTGCTGAAGGCACTGCAGTACGTCGGCGCCTGCACGGTGGTGCCGGTGCTGCTCTGGCTCGTCGCCCAGGCACGCGGCTCGGTCCAGGTGGTGCTGGTCGGCGCGCTGGCCGACCTGCTGCTCCTGGCCGCGCCGATCTGGGCGCTGATGTTCGTGGCGTTCGCCTCGCCGACCGTCGTCCGCACGGCCTTCACCCTGGACCGGGTGCACGCCGTCTTCCCGCCGGTGCTGACGGGCGTCCTGGTGTGGGAACTCGCCGCGATCGGGCTGCTGTTCGGAGGCCTGCCGCCCGGCCCGCTGCCCGTCGAGCTGGGCGCCGTCGTCGGCGGCCCGGCGACGGTGACCGCCGTCGCCTGGTGGGAGATCCGGCGGCTCCGCACCCACTTCGGGGTGACGCTGCGCGGGGCGCGGGCGGTGGGCGGCGAGGGCGGCAGGGGTGGCGCCGGCGCCCGGCGGCACGAAGAGGAATGAACCGGACGGAACGGGGCAGACGACCGCCGCACAGCCGTCGGCCCCGCCGCGTCCGCCACCGACCGATGGCTGGGCACCTGTCAGACCTCCGGGGTGCGCGCACCCCGGGGTGCCGGGCCGGGCTGTCGGCGGGCAGTCCGGTCCGGTGGAAAAGAAGAATCTGCGTGCCGGATAAGGTAAATGAGGTTTCGTCAGTTCTTGATGTCACATCAATTGTCGGGAACTCGGGCTTTCGTGATTTTCCGTGGGTGAGGCCGAGCAAGGGTGCGCCGCAGGCGTCATTGAAACCCTTGATGGCCAGGGGTGATGGCCCTGGCGAAACCTTTCTGCTGCGTGATTTTCCTCAAAGGCGCAAGGGGGGGGTTCATCCGTTTTTAACAGGACTGATCCACCTCTGGATGGCGCGGTATCAGGGCCAGCCCCGTCAGGGTCTTCTGATTTACCTTTGACAGTCCTTTTAAATTTCCATTAAAATCCGCTCCAAACTTCGTCCACATACCCGAAGTCGGCGGCCCGGCGATCACCTCGGACGCCTACCCGGGCTCCAAGGACGCCACCGCGATGCTGCCGTGGACCGACGGCGTCGGCAAGAACGGCCTGTTCACCCTGAAGTCGGCCGCCACCGACGTGGTCAGGTACCAGTGGGCCCTCGACGGCTCGGTGCCGACCGACGTGGCGACCAGCGGCGGCGCCGCGCAGACCGTGCGCGTCCAGCCGCAGACCGCCGGAGTGCACATGTTCTCCGCCAAGGCGATCGACGGCGCGGGCAACGCCTCGCAGTCCGAGACGTACTACTTCAGCGTGCTCTCCGGGCAGACCCAGCGCATCGGTTGGGCGATGGACGACGCGAGCGGCACCAGCGTCTCCGGCGCCGGCGGCGGCTTCGAGGCCACCCCCGACTCCGGCGCCACCCCGGGCGCACCCGGTCACCTCGGCGAGGCCCTCGCCCTGGACGGAACCCCCAACGGCTACGCCGAGACCCAGGGCAACGTGCTGGACACCACCCGGGGCTTCGCCGTGTCCGCCTGGGTCAACCTCGCCGACACCACCCGTAACCGGGTCGCGGTCAGTGAGAACGGCAACTTCGCTGCTCGCTTCGCCCTCGGCCTGATGGGCGGCAAGTGGGCCATGTGGACCTCCAGCTAGGACACCAACGCCGTCTACACGCTGGAACCGGCCTACTCGGACACCCCGGTGGCGCTCAACCAGTGGACCCACCTGGACGGCGTGGACGACTACCTGCGGGGCACCCGCCCGCAGGTGGACGGCAGCCGGGACTTCTCCGTCTCCGCCTGGGTCAAGCTGCCCGCGCCCACCGCCGGTGACACCAACCCCAAGATGGCGGTCACCCAGATCGGCCAGCACAACAACGAGTTCTCGCTGTACTACTCGCCCTACTGGAAGCGCTGGATCTTCGGCCGCTACAAGGAGGACGCCTCCGCCGACACCCTGGTGCGCACCTGGCAGGCCGACTGCACCCCGAACACCCAGGTGAACGGCGTGCCGTGCTTCGCCGGCACCACCGGCGAGTGGACCCACCTGCTGGGCGTGTCCGACACCGCCGCCAAGAAGCTGCGCCTGTACATCAACGGCTACCTGGTCGGCGAGTCCGACTACACCCAGAACGCGCCGTGGGCCAACCCCGGCCCGCTGCAGATCGGGGCGGTCAACCGCGAGGGCGTCAACGCCGAGTTCTTCGGCGGCGACATCGACGACGTGCGGCTCTACGACCGGGTCGTCACCAGCCCGGAGGCCACCGCGATGGTGCAGCAGCGCCCGCAGCTGGCCGGCCGCTGGAAGCTCAACGCGGCCACCGGCACCCCGGCCACCACTCCGGACGAGGGCCCGGCCAAGGCCGGTGCCCAGCTCGGCGGCGGCGCCTCGATCAAGGCCGACGGCGGCGTGCTGCCCAACCCGGGCACCCTACTGCTCGACGGCTCCACCGGCTACGCCGCCACCGGCGCCGTCCCGCTGCACACCGGCCGGAGCTTCACCCTGGCCGGCTGGGCGAACACCGCGGGCATCCCCACCCGGGACATGACGGTCCTGTCGGTGGCCGGCTCCAACAACAGCGCGGTCACCCTGCGCTGGCACGCCTTGGGCAACGACGCCAACGGGCAGCCGACCGGCCAGTGGCAGGCCGAGGTGCGCGACTCCGACGCCAACGGCGCGGTGCGCACCCTGACCACTCACACCCCGGCCTCCTCCGTCCTGGAGAACTGGACGCACCTGGCGGTCAGTTACGACGCCTTCGCGGACCGGCTGGTGCTGTACGTCAACGGTCAGCCGGAGAACCAGCGCTGCGCGGACGGCGACAAGACCTGCACCTCGCACATCTCCTGGGCCTCCGGGTGTTCCGCAGCCCTACGAGGCGGGCGGCGGCGTGCAGTTCGGCCGGAGAAGCCGGTCAAGGGCTCGGACGCCAAGGTCAAGGGGCGCAAGGCCGACACGACCGTCAGCAAGGTCGACGGCAAGCACGGCGAACCGCCCGGAGCGGGCAGTGCCACCGTCGACGTCCCCGGCGAGAAGGGCAAGGCGGTCAAGGCCGGCACGCTGCCGGTCGCGGTCTCCTCCGCCGGCTCGGTGGGCAAGGCGAAGGTCGAGCTGCTCGGCCAGGACGCCGCCACCAAGGCCGGGATCCACGGCGTGCTGCTGACCGTCTCCGGCGCCGACGAGAACAGCGGCCTGGCCGTCGACTACTCGTCCTTCGCCCAGGCGGCCGGCTCCGGCTTCGGCTCGCGGCTGAAGCTGGTGCGCCTGCCCGAGTGCGCGCTGACCACGCCCAAGCGGCCCGAGTGCCGGGTCCAGACCTCGCTGCCGGGCGGCAACGACGTCGAGCGCCAGACGGTGGCCGCGGACGCCCTGACCAGCGCCCCGGCCGGGTCGATGCGGCTCGCGTCGGCTCCGGGGGCGATGGTGCTGGCCGCCACGACCGGCAGCTCCGGGCCGAGCGGCGACTACAAGGCGACCCCGCTGTCCTCCGCGTCGACCTGGTCGACCGCGCTGAACAGCGGCTCGTTCACCTACAACCGTCTGCCGAACTGGAGCGCCGGCAAGTCGGAGACCAAGTCCGTCTACACCGTCCCGGTGTTCGGCAACAACGCCGGTGAGCCGTGCAACGGCGCCGCCCGGGCCCCCGTGGCCGCGCGCGCCGCCGAACGCGGGCGGGCATGGCAGACGTTCGCCGCGGGGTTCCCGCCCGCCGTGCCGTTCGAGGTCTTCGCTGAACGCGCCCGCCAGGACCTCGTCGGCTACCCCGTCGCCCGCGCCCGCGCCGACTACTACGAGCAGCCGCTGATCAGGGCGGCCAACGACTCGCCCGAGGTCTGCGGCCTCTTCCCGCGCCTGACCGACCCGCTCCACCACTTCCGGGGCGACCTGGCGGAGTTCGTCCGCCGTGAGACGGAACGGGTCATCCCGACGAACTACCTGCTGCTCCTGGACGGTCAGTGGATCGACGGCACCGTCGAGGACTGGGGTCGGAAACTCGGCCGGTCCGGTGACTACCACCGGTTCGCGGACGACTACCTGGAGACCCTGCCGGGGGACTGCCTGGTGATCCGGCTCCGCTTCCACTACTGACGCAGCGCGTGCCCGCACGCGCAGTGCAAAGGGCGGCCCCGGCCGTTCCACCAGCGCCAGGCGCCCTTCGCAGCGCCGTACCTGACTCCGCCGTGTTGGCACGGACTCCATTTACTGCAAGGACCTCTGTCGTTCCATCAGGTATCGTCGCACCTCGCTGAAATCCGAGCGTCAGTTCGAAGAGTCTGTGAGGAACCATGGACGCGCAACAGAGGGTGGACCAGCCGCGCGAGGTGCTGCTGACCGGTGCCGCCGGCCGTATCGGGACCTGCCTGCGGGAGCTCCTGCCCGCCTACGGCTACCGGCTGCGCTGCTTCGACCGCGCCCCGGTGCCCGGTGAACCCGAGGCGATCATCGCCGACCTGCGGGATTCCGCGGCGCTGGCCTCGGCGATGGACGGCGTCGATGCCGTCGTCCACCTGGCCGGGATCCCGGGGGAGGCGCCGTTCGCCGACATCCTCGCCGCCAACATCGAGGGCACGTACCGGCTCTACGACGCCGCCCGGGCGGCGGGCGTGCGGCGGATCGTCAACGCCGGCAGCAACCACGCGGTGGGTTTCACCGAGCGGCCCGCCGACGGCGGCACCGTGCCGGTGGACACCCCGCAGCGGCCCGACACCTACTACGGGCTCTCCAAGTGCTTCGGCGAGAACCTCGCCTCGCTGTACGCCGACCGGCACGGGATGGAGACGGTCTCGCTGCGGATCGGTTCCTTCACCGCCGAGCCCCGCAGTGTCCGGATGCTCGCCACCTGGCTCAGCCCCGGCGACTGCGCCCGGCTGGTGCACGCCGCGCTCACCGGGCCGGTGGCCGGCCACACCGTGGCCTACGGCATCTCCGCCAACACCCGGGCCTGGTGGGACCTCGCGTCGGCCCGGGCGCTCGGCTACCAACCGCTCGACGACGCCGAGGTGTTCGCCGCCGAGCTGATCGCGAAGCTCGGTGAGCTGCCCGCAGACGACCCGGAGTTCCGCTACCTCGGTGGCGGATTCACGCAGGCCGGGCGCTGATTCCCGAGAATTCGCCCGAGGCGCCCCGAGGATCGGGCGTCACATCCGCCGGACGCGCAGCACGCCGGTCAGCATGGGCAGGGTGAACTCGCCGTCGCCGGTTTCCGGTCGGCTCGCGAGGTAGGCGCGGGTCCGGGCCAGCGCGGCCTCCCGTTCCCGTTCCGGCATGACCAGCATGCCCGCCTTCGTCCCGAGGGTCGCGACGAGGGAGTCGGCGGTCCGGCGCTGCCCGTGCGGGAACTCGGCCTGCTCCGGCGAGTCGAACCGGGCGTCCCCACCCGCCGTGGGATGGTGCAGGCCGGCCGTCTCGGCACGCCAGCCGGCGGGCACGTCGCGCGGGCCGACGGCCGCGCTGCCGCTGACCCGCGCGAGCCCGGCCACCCAGTCGACCCCGTCGTCGAAGACGTTCCACAGCCCGGCCAGGACCCCGCCGGGGGAGAGGACCCTGGCGATCTCCGGGCCCGCGAGGTCCATGTCGAACCAGTGCATGGCGTTGCCGGACACCACGGCGTCGACGGACCCGTCCGGGAGCGGGATCGCCTCGGCGCTGCCCGGCAGCGCGCGCACGGCCGGGAGGCCTCGGCGCAGCTCGGCCAGCATCGCCGGGTCGGGCTCGACCGCGACGACGTCGACGCCCATCGCGAGCAGCGTGCCGGTCAGCTTGCCCGTCCCGGCACCGAGGTCGAGCACCCGCGGCCCGGGCGCCGGTTCGAGCGCCCAGCGCACGGCGGCCTGCGCGTAGTCCGGGCGGTGCTCGGCGTAGGCGCCCGCCGCCGCGCCGAACGACGAGCTGTGGAGCAGCCGTTCATCCATCGCAACTCCTCTGACGTCACTGAGGTGACTGACCTGACTGTCAATGACTGACGCGACCGGGGCAGCCCAGCGTACCGGTGCGACGTACGACGCAAGGGTCCAGTTCTGCTGACCCGACCTCAGAACGCCATGAGAAGGCGGTGCCTCGCCCGACCCGGGCGAGGCACCGCTCAGCGGGACTGCTCAGAGGAGCCCGAAGTCGAACTCCCCGGTGGCGACGGCGTTGACGAAGGCGGAGTGGGCGGCGCGGTCGAAGGACAGGGCGGGGCCACTCGGGTCCTTCGAGTCACGGATGCACGTGGTCGATTCGTTCGGGATGGCGATTTCGACGCAGTTGTCGTTACCCCCGCTGTAGCTCGACTTCTTGAAGGCGAACCCGGTGGTAGAGGCGTCGGGGTGGTGGTGAGTCACTTGATCTCGTCCCTCTGTGCGGTGATGAAGTCGAGCGATGAGTCGACTGACAGGGCCTCGGCCGTGATCTCCTGAAACTTCGCTCGGTAGAGCTCGACGTCGGCTGGTTCCTCAACCCAAAGGCTGCTGATCAGAGCTTCGACGAGGACGACGTCCAGGTCCGCACGTTGGGGAAACCCGAGCAGGGCGAACGCACCGGCCATGCCGGGATGGACTGCTGCTCCTGCCGGCATGACCTGGATGTTGACATTGGACAGGCGGCTCAACGAGATCAGCTTGTCCAGCTGGCCGGACATGATGTCGGGCCAGTTGGCATTCGTCCGGAGTGCGGCTTCATGAATGACGGCCCAGACCTGGACGGGATTCGGCCGGGTGAGGATCGACTGCCGCGCCATCCGGACCTGAACCATGTCCTCGACCGTGCCGCTGGACTCGGTTCGAAGCCGGTCGATGACGATGCGGGCGTACTCGGGAGTCTGGAACAGTCCGGGGATGAACGCCGGCTCGTATGTCCTCAGCGTCGAGGCGTCGGACTCCAGCAGGATCAGATCCGTTGCGGTCGCGTGAAGGACGTCTCGGTAGCTCAGCCACCAACCTCGCTTGCTCCCGTCCTTGGTGATGGCGATCAGTCCGGCCCGGAAGTCCTCGTCGTCACATCCGTAGTAGTCGAGGAGTTTGTTGACGTCCTCGATCTTGGCCGCAGTGTGAGCTGTCTCGATCCGAGTGAGCTTGGGCTGGCTCATCCCGGTGGCCTCTGCGACCACCTCTGCGGTGAGCTTCCGTTCCTCGCGAAGCTTCCGCAGCATGCCGCCGAGCCTCCGCCGCCGAACGGTCGAGACTGCCATGTTGTCCCCTCCTGAGCTGTCAGTTGACCAGTCTGCCTGTGTGAACGGCACCAGCGCTACCAACAACTGGCAGCCTGGGCCGCCGAATTCAGGTTCGATTTGTATATATGCGAGTGGAGGTCTCTTCGTGTTCTCCCTCGAACTTCCCCCTGACTGGTCGGCCGCGCGCGAGGAGTTGCGCGAGGCGACGGCGCGCACCGGGTGGCAGTCCGACCTGGGCGCCGACGCGGAGCTCGCGTTGCTCGAACTGTTCGTCAATGCCTGGCGGCACGGCGGCAGTCCGTCGCCGCTCGTCGTGATCGTGGTGCTCGACCGGGTCCTCCGGGTCTCCGTCAGCGACGCGAGCCCCGTCCTCCCGATCCAGCGGGACGACTCGGACCCCTACGCCGTCTCCGGCCGGGGGCTGCACCTCGTCCGCTTCCTCACCCACCGCTTCGGCACCGGGCCCCGGAAGTCCGGGAAGTCCTGCTGGTTCGAGCTGGACGCCGCCGCGTGACCGCCGCCGATGGCCGCCCGATCGAGCCGGCCGACCCGCTGATGCGGACCTGCACCGAACCGGAGGTCGCCTACCTGATCGCCGAACTCCAGGAGCGCGGCCGGAAGTTCGGCCTGCTCTGGCCGTCCGCCACCACGGACAGCGTCGTGGACGGCCGCGTGCTCGTCCGCTTCGGCAACGCCCCGGCCGGCACTGTCCTGAACCTGCTCGCCCTCCTTCGGGAGCACGGGAAGGCCGAGGCCCCGTGCGACTCCTGATCGGCCTCGCGGCGTTCCTCGCCATCGCGGTCGTCGCGCTCGGCGCGGTGGCCGCCCGGGGGATGCCCCACCGCCCCGACCGCGAGCGCCGATCGGTGGCCTGACCCACAGCCCGACTCCAGCCGCCCGGCCGGGCCCGCCGGGCGGCCGAAGCATGGCCCTGCCATCGCGTAGCGGTCGTCTCTTGGGGTGTTACTCGTTCGCGCGCTACTCGTTACTCGTTCGGGTGTTACTCGTTCGTGCGCTACTCCGTGGTGTCCGGTGCGTCGCTGAGCCCGAGCCGCAGGTGCTCGATGTGGTAGACGGCCTGGTCGAGGAGTGCCGCGACGTGGTTGTCGTACAGCGCGTAGACCACCGAGCGGCCCTGGCGCTGCCCGACGACGAGGCCGAGGTTGCGCAGCAGCCGCAGTTGGTGGGAGCAGGCGGACTGTTCGAGGCCGACCTCGGTGGCGAGTTCGGTGGCGGCGCAGGGGCCCTCGCGGAGGCGGGAGAGGATCAGCAGGCGGGAGGGGGTGGCCAGGGCCTGGAGGGTGGTGGCCACCCGGGCAGCGCTGACGGCGTCCAGGCGTGTGTGCTGGACGGCGGTGGCGGGGGCGGCTCCATGACCCATGCGGCCAATACTACAACTCATCCATGAAGGAGCGTTCATATGTTCATGTATGGTGGATGAGTCCTTGGCTCGCCCTGCCCCGAAGGTCCTCCCCGCCATGCCCTCCTCCACCCTGACCGAGCGCCCCGCACCCCCGGCCGCCCGGCGCCCGGACCCCGCACCCCGGCGGCGCACCCGGGTGCTCTCGCTGCCCGAAGCCCGCTGGGCCGCCACCGCGACGGCGCTCTTCCTGATCGCCCTGCCGCTCCAGCTGACCGGCGCCCCCGCCTGGGCCTGGGGCCCGCCGGCCGCGCTCGCGTACGCCACCGGCGGCTGGGAGCCCGCCTGGGCGGGCCTGCAGGCGCTGCGCGAGAAGACCCTCGACGTCGACCTGCTGATGATCGTCGCCGCGCTCGGCGCCGCCGCCGTCGGCGAGGTCATGGACGGCGCGCTGCTGATCGTCATCTTCGCCACCTCCGGCGCCCTGGAAGCGCTCGCCACCGCCCGTACCGCCGACTCCGTGCGCGGGCTGCTCGACCTCGCCCCGGCCACCGCCACCCGGCTGCTGCCCGACGGCCGGGAGGAGACCCTGCCGACCGGGGAACTGGCCGTCGGCGACACCGTCCTGGTCCGGCCGGGAGAGCGGATCGGCGCCGACGGGCGGGTGCTCGACGGCGCGAGCGACGTCGACCAGGCCACCATCACCGGCGAACCACTTCCCGTTGCCAAGCAGATCGGCGACGAGGTGTTCGCCGGTACCCTCAACGGCACCGGCGCGCTGCGCGTCACGGTCGACCGGGACGCTTCGGACTCGGTGATCGCCCGGATCGTCGCGATGGTCGAAGAGGCCTCCGAGACCAAGGCGCCGACCCAGCTGTTCATCGAAAAGGTCGAGCAGCACTACTCGATCGGCATGGTGATCGCCACCCTCGCCGTCTTCGCCGTGCCCCTCGCCCTCGGCGCGGCCTTCACCGGCTCACTGCTGCGGGCGATGACCTTCATGATCGTCGCCTCGCCGTGCGCCGTCGTCCTGGCCACCATGCCACCACTGCTCTCCGCCATCGCCAACGCCGGACGGCACGGCGTACTGGTGAAGTCCGCTGTGGTGATGGAACGCCTCGGACAGACCGACGCCGCCGCCCTGGACAAGACCGGCACCCTGACCGAAGGCACACCCCGGATCAGTGACATCCACCCGCTGAGCGGATCCGGCCTCTCCGACGACGACCTGCTCGCACTCGCGGCCGCCGCCGAACACGCCAGCGAACACCCGCTCGGCCGCGCCGTCGTCGACGCCGCCCGCGCCCGAGGACTCACCCCGGCGCCCGCCGAGGACTTCGCCGCCGTCCCCGGGGCCGGCGTCACCGCCACCGTCGGCGGGCGGGTCGTCGCGGTCGGCGCGCCGGCGCGGCTGATCAACGACCGGACCGACACCGCCTCCACCGAAGCCGCCGAACTCGCCGCCGAACTGGAGGAAGCCGGCCGTACCGCCGCCCTGGTCGAGGTCGACGGCATCCCGGTCGGCCTGCTCGGACTCGCCGACCGGCTGCGCCCCGACGCCGCCGCCACCGTCACCGCGCTGACCCGGCTCACCGGCCGCACGCCGGTGCTGCTCACCGGCGACAACCCGCGCGCCGCCGCCCGGGTCGCCGCCGAGGTCGGCATCGACGAGGTCCGGGCCGGGCTGCTGCCGAGGGAGAAGGTCGCCGCCGTACGGGAACAGGAAGCGGCCGGGCGCAAGGTGCTGGTGGTCGGCGACGGCGTCAACGACGCGCCCGCGCTGGCCGCCGCGCACACCGGCGTCGCCATGGGACGGGCCGGCTCCGACCTGGCCCTGGAGACCGCCGACGCGGTCGTCGTCCGCGACGAACTCGCCACCGTCCCGGCTGTGGTGGCGCTCTCCCGGCGGGCGCGGGGCCTGGTGGTGCAGAACCTGGTGATCGCCTCGGTGTTCATCTCGACCCTGGTGGTCTGGGACCTGGTCGCCACCCTGCCGCTGCCGCTCGGCGTGCTCGGCCACGAAGGCTCCACCGTCATCGTCGGCCTCAACGGGCTGCGGCTGCTGCGCGAGGCCGCGTGGGCCAAGGCCTCTGCCGAGGACGGAAGCTGAGGCCCGGCCAGGCCCAGGCCCGGCTGCCGTACCTCGCCCGGGGGAGGAGCCGCCTCCCCCGGGCGAGGGCTACTTGACCTCGTCCTTGGCCTCGTTTTCGGCAGGGGCGGAGGTGGTGGAAGGAGCGGAGGTGGTGGCGGGAGCGGCGGCGGCCTCCGGCTCGGGGGCCTGGGCCTGAGCGGCCTCCATCGCGGTCATCCGGGGCAGCAGGAAGAGCACGGCGACCAGGAGGACGAGCAGCAGGGTGCCGCCCGTGACGAGCGGGGTCCGGATGCTGGTGACGGAGGCGATCCACCCGCTGAGCGCGGCGCCGCCCATGATGCCGAGTCGGCTCAGCAGCATGTAGCAGCTGTTGACCCGGCCGAGCAGCTCCTTCGGGATGGCCTGCTGGCGCAGCGAGAGCGCCTGGATGTTCCAGGTCACGATGCCGAAGCCGATCACGCCGTACAGCGCCGCGATCTCGAACACCGAGGTGCTGAACGCCATCAGGATCAGCGAGACGCCCATCAGCAGGAAGGAGAGGGCGATCCGGGTGCCCCGGCTGAGCAGGCTGCTGAGCCGGCCGGCCAGGGTGCTCGCGGCGGTGCCGCCGATCGCGCCGGCCGCGAGGACGATGCCGTAGGAGGCGGCGGGGGCCTTCACGACCTTGGTGACCATCAGCACCATCATGGTGGTGCCCATGAAGCAGGTCAGCGCGCCGAGGGTGGAGAGCACGGCGAGCATCCGCACCTCGCGGTGGCGGAACAGCCAGCTGACGCCCTCGCGGATCTCGGTGAGCACCGGGCGGCCGGCCTTGGCGCGGGCGGCGGTGGAGCGGCCGGTCGCGGCGACCAGGACGGCGGCGAGCGCGAAGGAGACGCCGTCCACCGTGAAGGGGAAGCCGGCGGCCACGGCGAACAGCACCGAGCCGAGCAGCGGGCCGATCAGGTTCCCGCCGACGAGCATGTTGGCCTGCATCCGGCCGTTGGCGGTGTCCAGCTGGTCGGGGCGGACCAGCTCCGGGACGGCCGAGGTGGCGGCGTTGGAGAAGACCGTCTCGCCGCAGCCGAGCAGGAAGGCCAGTGCGGCGAGCGCGACCAGCGGCGGGGTGGCGAGGAAGACCCAGCAGGCGAAGCCCAGGACGACGACGGCGCGCAGGGCGTCGATCGTCCACATCAGCCGTCGCCGGTCGGCCCGGTCGGCGAGTACGCCGCCGTACAGCGACATCAGCAGGAAGGGCAGCGACGCGGCGACGGAGACCACCGAGACCGCGCTGGGCGAGTCGGAGACCGCCACCGCCAGCAGCGGCAGGGCCGAGTCCCGCATGCCGTCGCCGACCGAGGAGATCGCCGAGGCGGACCACAGCAGGGTGAACTTCCGGCCCAGTTGCGGACGGCTTTTGGGTGGCTTCTCGGCCAGGTCTGCTGCGGTCACCGACGCAGTATGTCATGTCCGCGGAGGGTCTTTCGGGCGGATTCCGAACTGCCCGTGGTGTCCCGAACTGCCCGTGTCGGCAAGGAAGTCGGGGTCGTCCCGAGCTGTCCGGACTGTCCTGCCGGTTTGCGAACTCTTGACGGCGTTCCCGGCCGGCCGAGAGCGGCGGGCTGTCGGGGCGGGCCCGGGGTGTGTGGGTGGCGGCGGGCCCGCCCGGTGGGTGGTGCGGGTGGGGGTGGTCAGTGCTTCGGGACGGCGTCGGCGGTGTCCGGGAGCGGGTAGGCGGCGGGGTCGACGGTGCCCGGGAGGTCGGTCGCGGGGCGGCCGGGGGCGGCCGGGTCGGGCAGTGACGGCTGGGCGGGCGGGGCCGGGACCTGGCTGAACGGGATGCCGGGCGGCGCCTGGACCGGGGTGGTGCGGCCGGCGGGTACCGGGCCGCGACCCTGGACTCCGCAGCCGGCCACGGCCTCCAGGTTCTCCGGGCTCTGCACGGCGGGCTGGTTGCCGGTGAAGCAGTTGCCCGGGTCGACGGAGGCCATGGTGAGGTCGGTGCCGTTGCCGGTGGCGCGGTTGCCTTCGACGCGGTTGCCGCTCGCCGGGTGGCCGGGCGGGTCGGTGATGACGATGCCGACGGCGCGGTTGCCCTGGACGAGGTTGCGCTGCACCTGGTTCGCCGTACCGCCGCCGATGCCGATCCCGATGCCGTAGCCGCCGTCGGCCTGTTCGGGGGTGTCGGCGGAGTTGTTGTCGGTGACGGCGTTGCCCGCGATGACCGCGCCGTGCTGCGGGGCGAGGGCTTCGAGGTCGTTGGAGTTGACGGTGACGCCGACGCGGTTGCCGGTGACCCGGTTGCCGAGGATGCTCAACCCGTCGGAGGCGTTGGTGAGTTCGATGCCGACGGCGTTGCGCTCGACGGTGTTGCCGCGCACCAGGGTGTCGCAGGGCTTGCACTGGCCGACGTAGATGCCGGAGTCGGCCTGCCCGGAGGCGTACGAGTCCTCGATGACGCCGCCGCGCGCGTCGAAGGCGTAGATCCCGTACAGGCCGTTGTTGTAGGCGGTGACGCGGGTCGCGCGGAAGCCCTGGACGACGGGGAATCGGGCGGTGTCCAGGGGGTCGTAGGCGGAGCCGCCGGCGCCGCGCTGCTGCAGTTTCTCGTCGGTGACGCCGGTGAACAGGACGCCGTTGGCCAGGTAGCCGTGGACGGTCAGGTTCTCGACCACCGAACCCGGGCCGGTGACGGTGACGCCGTTGACGAGCCGCACGCCGCCGTCGAGGACCACGGTGTTGCGGTCGGTGCCGCGCAGCACGATCCGGGGCTTGGTGATCCGGACGCTCTCGCGGTAGGTGCCCGGCTCGACCAGGACGGTGTCGCCCTCGCGGGCCACGTCCACGGCCTGCTGGATGGTCGGGAAGTTCTGCGGGACGCGAACGACCGTGCCTTCCGGGTGTTGTGCATCGGACGAGGTCGAACCGGTGGACGAGCAGCCGGAGACGGCGAGCGCGGCGGCGGTGAGCAGGGCGGGGAGGAGGTGGCGGAGCGCGGTTCCCCGTGGGGGTGTTGTGGCGGGCGTTGTAGCGGGCGTTTCGGTGGACGTTGTGGCCGAGCGAAATTGACGTGTGGTCAAAAGTTGCATAAGGCGTGTTCTATCGTCTCCAATGTCGCCCATGCATGCCGAAAACGGAAAGGCGCAGAACCGGCCACGAACTGTCCGAACTGTCCCAAGCGGCGTGGACCGCAGGGCCCTGCTCGCGGGCGGGGCGGTGCTGGCCGCCGGGGTCGGTGCGGGCGTCGGCGCCGGGGTCACGGCGCTGGCCCGCGGGGGCGACGGCGGACGGGCCGCGGCGCCGCCGCCCGAGCCGTCCGTCCCCTTCCACGGCGAGCGGCAGTCCGGGGTGACGGCCCCGCAGCAGCCGGCCACCCAGCTGCTCGCCTTCGACCTGGCGCCCGCTGTGACCTCGGACGGCCGGACCGCCCTGCGGGGCCTGCTCGGAGAGTTGACCCGGGTGCTCGCCGAAGCCGTCGGCGGCACGTCGGCGGACGCGCGCCTGCGCGGCGGCGAACCGGCCCGGCTCAGCAGCCTGCTGGGGGTCGGGCCGGGGCTCGCCTCCCGGCTGGGGCTGAACGTTCCGGCGCCGGTCCTCGCGGAGCTGCCCGCCTTCCCGGGGGACCGGCTCGACCCGGCGCGGGGCGGCGGCGACCTACTGGTCCAGCTGTGCGCGGCGGACCGGTGGCCGCTGTCCGTCGTCGCCGAACAGGTCGGCGCGGCGGCCGCGGCGGCGGGCGCCGCCGTGCGGTGGACACAGTCCGGCTTCCTGCCCCGGACGGCCGCGGGCACCACGCCGAGGAACCTGTTCGGCTTCAAGGACGGCACGGCGAACCCCGACGAGGACGCCGCCCGGCAGTGGGTCTGGGGCCCGCCGGGCCCGCACCAGCACGGGACGGCCCTGGTCTACCGGCGGATCCGGATGGACACCGCCGCCTTCACCGCCCTCCCCGAGGACCGCCGGAACCTCGCGATGGGACGCCGGGAAGGCGACGGCGCCCCGCTCACCGGCACGGCCGAGCACGACGAGCCGGACATCTACGCGAAGAACCCCGACGGCTCGTACGTCATCCCGGCCACCGCCCACGTCCGGCTCTCCAGCCCCCGACTGGACGGCGGCGCCCGGATGCTGCGGCGCGGCTACAGCTACGACGACGGACCGGGCGACCGGGGCCTGCTGTTCTGCGCCTTCGTGCGGGACCCGGCGCAGTTCACCCGGGTGCAGAACCGGCTGGCGGCGCGGGACGCGCTCAACCCGTTCCTGGAGCACACGGCGTCGGCGGTGGTGTACGTGCTGCCGGGGGTGACGGAGGGCGGCGTGCTGGGGGAGGGGTTGTTCGGGTGAACCCTCCCGGCACGGCCCGCTGATCAGCAGTTGGCACGGCTCGCTGGGCATCAGCGGCACGGTCCGCTGGGCACCAGCGACACGGCCCGCTGATCACCAGTCGACGGGGATGCGGGCCGGGCTCCGGGTGGTGCTGCCGAGCTGCCAGGCGATGTCCGCGACCGGGGTGGTGAGGCGGAGGCGGGGCAGGGCGGCGGCCAGGCGGTGGAGGGACTCGCGCATTTCGAGCCGGACGCGCCAGGCGCCGATGCAGTAGTGGGGGCCGGCGCTGAAGGCGAGGGTGGGAGCGGCGAGGGGGAGGTCGAGGTCGGCGTCGAGGCCCTCGGGGTAGACGTCGGGGTCCCGGTTGGCACTGCCGAGGCTGATGGCGACGACGGCGTCGGCCGGGATGGTGGCGCCGCCAAGCTCGATCGGGGCGGTGGCGCGGCGGATGGTGGCCTCGTCGTCGCCGAGCGGGATGAAGTGGAGCAGGCGTTCGGCGGTGCGTTCGGCGGTGTCCGGGTCGGCGAGGCGGGGCCAGTGGTCGGCGCGTTCGCCGAGGAGGTAGACGAGGGCGTTGCCGAGGGCGCCGGCGACGCTCTCGTTGCCGCTCGCGGTGAGCCCGGCGACCAGGTGGACGAGTGACTCCTCGGGGATGCCGCCGTCGTGGTCGGCGGCCTGGACGAGCCGGCTGACCAGGTCGTCGCCGGGATCGCGGCGGCGGCGCTCGATCAACTCCGTGGTGAACGCGCCGTATTCGGCGAGGGCTTCGGCGTGCGCCGCGGCCTCGGTCCGGGCTTCGGTTCCGGTATCGGCCCCGCCCCCGGCCTTGGTTCCGTTCTCGGCTCCGTCGTCGCCGGAGGCCTCACCGCCGTCCCCCTGGGCGAGCAGTGCAAGCGTCCAGCGGTGCAGCCGGTCCTCGTCCAGGCTGTCCGGGCCGTCGCCGTCGAGTCCCATCAGCCGGGTGGTGACGGCGAAGGGCACCGGCCGGGTGAATGCGGCGACCAGGTCGGCGGGCGGTCCGGCGGCGACCAGCGCGTCCACGGACTGCTGGACGGCGGCCGCGACCCAGGGCTGCCAGCCGGCGATGGCGCGCGGGGTGAAGGCGCGCTGGACGGTGCCGCGCAGGCGCCGGTGGGCGGGGCCGTCCTGGTTGAACAGGGACGCCGGGTTGGCCGCCACGTCGGCGGTGGCGCCCGCGGTGCCGACGTCGTGCAGGTCGGACCGGGTGAGCCGGGGGTCGCCGAGGACCTGCCGGACGTCGTGGTAGCGGGTGACCAGCCAGGCGGGGGTGCCGTCGGGGAGGGTGGTCGGGTGGGGTGGTCGGACGGGGGAGACGGCGAGCCGGTGGAGCGGGGGGAGGGCGGTCCGGGTGTCGGCGGCGGAGTCCATGGGTCCCTTCGGGGTGGGTGCGACCTTCACATCCAACTGTCATATTTTCGGCCGTAGTTGGATGCTTTCTGCGGTTTTTCCCGTTACGGACCGATGGTATGCGTCACCACCCCCGGTCGGGCGCCGGACCGGCGGGCAGGAACGGCCGGAGGGCGCCCAGGACGGCGCCGATGCAGGCGTCGCGCAGCTCGTCGCGGGTGCAGCTCTCCTCGGTCAACCAGTCGATGACCAGCACCCGGACGAACACCAGCCAGCTGCGCAGGATCTGCGACACGGCCGGCCGCGCCGTCTCGTCCGCGAGCGGGAGGACGCCGAGCAGGCGGCCGCGCAGGGCGTCGAGCTCCTCGGTGATGATCGTCTGGATCACCTGGTCGCCGGCCAGGACGCGGTTGGCGGCGAGCACGGCGTGCCGGTTGGCGATGAAGTAGTCCAGGTGGGCGTCCATGCCCTCGACCAGCTGCTCGATCAGGCTGTCGGCGGGGTCGAACCGGGACCGGGCGAGCAACTCGTCGGCGGCCTGCCGGTAGACCTCCGCGAACAGGTCGTGCTTGCTCGGGAAGTGACGGTAGAGCAGGGCGCGCGAGACCCCGGCCTGCTCGGCGACCTCCTCCATCAGCACCTCCTCGTACGGGCGGGCGGCGAAGAGCCGGGCGCCGACGGAGAGCAGCTGGGCGCGTCGCTCGGCGGGGGCGAGCCGGCGGCGCCGTTCGTGGACTGACATGCGCGCCAGGGTACTTGACACGTGTCTACTTGTGGGCTTTCACTGGCTTAGTAGACGCGTGTCAACTAAGGCGGCGTCAACCAAGGCGCGGGTCAGCTGGGTCGCATGTCCATCGGGGCACGCGCCGACCGGACCGACGACGGGTGGATGGGTCATGGCCAGGACACTGCGGGTGCTCGCATGGATGATGGGGGTCGCCGATGTGGCGATCGGGTTCTTCCACCTCCTGCTGGGGAACGTCGCGATCCCCGGGGCCGCGCACGCGGGCCCGACGGTCGACAGCTTCGGCCGCTTCATGGGCGCGATCTTCGCCGGGTACGGCGTGGCCTGGATCTGGACGGCCCGGCAGACGCCGGTGCCCGCGCGGGTGGTGCGGTGGCTGGCGGCGGTGTTCCTGCTGGGCGGCCTCGGGCGGGTGCTGTCCATCGCGGCGGACGGGTGGCCGCACTGGTTCCAGGTGGTGCTGATGGCGATCGAACTCGGGCTGCCGGCCGTCTACTTCTGGCTCGCCGACGCGGACGAGCGGGCGTGCTCGTCCGCGTCGGGCGGGGTTCACACCACCGGGGCGTAGCCCCCGAGCTGCCCGGCGATGGTGCCCGGGTCGGCGGTGGCGCCGGTGAGTGCGACGTAGCCGTCCGGCCGGACCAGGACGACGGCGTCGCCGCGCAGCCCGTACGCCCGGGCGACGTGGCCGTCGGGGTCGAGGACGGCGGACCGGCGCAGGCCCGGGACGGCGTACAGGCCGGCTTCGGTGGCCAGGCCGGCGCTATCGGGCAGGTCGGCGTTACCTGGCAGGCCGGTGAGTGACGGGTGCTCGCCGATGGTCAGCAGGGTGAAGTGCGGGCCGCGGAAGAGGTCGAACAGCCGGGTTGGTGTGCCGTCAGCGGTGGTGCAGGGCGCGTCGGGGGCGCGGTCGCCGGCCCGGATGCCGGTGGTGTCGTCGAGGTCGCGGCCGAGCGGGCCGCCCCGGTAGCCGACGGAGAGTCCGGTGAAGTCGGTGCCCGTGGCGGCCGGGTTGACGAACTGGTCGGTCAGCGCGCGGGCGCCGTCGGCGCTGAACAGCGCCTTGTGCTGGGCGGAGGTGGCGGCGAGGACGGCGCGGGCGACGGGCAGCCGCTCGTCCTGGTAGCTGTCGAGCAGCGCGTCGGGCGCGCCGCGCAGGACGGCGGCCAGCTTCCAGCTCAGGTTGTGCGCGTCCTGGATGCCGGTGTTCATGCCCTGGCCGCCCGCCGCGGACTGGCAGTGCGCGGCGTCCCCGGCGAGTAGTACCCGGCCGTCGCGGTAGCGCTCGACCATGCGGACCGTCGGCCGCCAGACGCTGGACCAGATGGGTTCGTGCAGCGTGACTCCGGGCAGTCCGGCGCGTTCGGCGAACAGGTGGCGGAAGGTTTCCGCAGTCGGGGCGGGGATCTCGCCGTGCTCGTCCGGGTCGACGGCGGCGTGTACGGCCCAGTTGGTGTCCGCCCGCATCGGGATCATCGCCAGTGCGCCGACGCCGAGCCGGGGGTCGTTCCAGATGTGCATGGCGTCGGTGTCCAGGCCGTCGACGTCCATCGAGGCCATGAGGAACCGTTCCTCCTCCCAGGTCTCGCCGAGGAAGGGGACACCGGCCAGCTTGCGGACGGTACTGCGGCCTCCGTCGCAGCCGACCAGGAAGCGGGCGCTCAGCCGCTCGGTCCGGCCGCCGCGCCGGACGGTGGCGAGCACGCCGTCCGCGTCCCGGGTGTAGTCGAGCAGCTCGGTGTCCGTCTCGACGGTGACGCCGTGGTCGGCGAGCCGTCCGCGCAGCACCTCCTCGGTGTGGTGCTGGCCGAGCAGCAGCATGCCGGCGTACGGGCGGTCGGGGGTCGGCCGGTGGCCGGTCGCCGGGTCGGCCTCGCCGAGGAGCCGACTCCCTTCGTACGTACGGACCTTGAGGTCGAGTGTGCCGCGGTCGAGGATCGCTTCCGCGACGCCGAGGTCGTCGAACACCTCCAGCGTGCGCGGGTTGATGCCCTTGCCGCGGACGCCGCGGTCGCGGAACCGCGGCTCCCGCTCGATGACGCGGCAGCCCACTCCGGCGCGGGCCAGCCCGATGGCGAGTGCGAGGCCCACCGGGCCGGAGCCGACCACCAGGACCTCGGTCGTACGGGTGGTGTGAGTCGTCTGGGTGGCATGAGTCGTGTGGGTGGTGTGAGCAGTGCGCATGACGGATCTCCCCCTGGCCATCCGGCCATAAGATACGGCGCGTTTCTTGCCTTCGACTGTAGACTGACCTTGATAAGAAACGCAACGTATCTACGAGAGTCGGGTGCGGGACCAGTGCGAGACACGGTGCGGGCTTCGGCGGGGGACTCGGCGGTGGGCGACAAGCCGGTGCGGCGGCGCGGCGACGAACTGGAGCGGGCGATTCTGGACGCCGTCTGGGCCGAACTCGCCGACCACGGCTACGACCGGCTCACCATGGAGGGCGTCGCCGCCCGCGCGCGGACCAGCAAACCGGTGCTCTACCGCCGCTGGCCGAACCGCGCCGCCCTGGTCATCGCCGCCCTCGGCCGCAACGCCCCCGACTACCAGGAGCCGCCGGACACCGGCGAGTTGCGCGCGGACCTGGCGCGCTTCCTGGGCAGCCTGCTGCACCGCTTCGACGACCTGCCGACCGACGCCGTCCACGGCTTCCTGGTCGACCTGCTGCGCGACCCCGAGCTGCGCGCCGGCTTCACCGGCGGACTGACCGCCGAAGGGCCGGTCGGCAGCCTGGGCGTGATGATGCGACGCGCCGCCGACCGGGGCGAGATCAACCCGGCCCGGATCACCCCGCGCGTCGTCTCGCTCCCGCTCGACCTGCTGCGGGACGCGTTCCTGGTGGGCGGGGTCGTACCGTCCGACCGCGTGGTGGCGGAGATCCTGGACGAGGTCGTGCTGCCGCTGCTGACGGCGCCCACCACGGGCTGACCGGGTCGGGGCCGTGATCAGGGCTTGCGCGCGGGGCCTATGCTCGGGGCCGATCGAACGTACGTCCGCGTGGAAGGTCCGAGCTATGAGCGGCATCGTGGTGGCAGTCAGCAGCAACGCCGAGTACTCGTTCACCAAGCCGAACCGGGACGGCATCACGCTGCTCGCCGGACTCGGCGTGGAGGGCGACGTGCACGCCGGGGTGACGGTCAAGCACCGCTCGCGCGTCGCCCAGGACCCGACCCGGCCCAACCTGCGCCAGGTCCACCTGATCCACCGCGAACTCCTCACCGAACTCGCCGAGTCCGGCTTCGACGTGGCGCCGGGCGCGCTCGGCGAGAACATCACCACCGAGGGCGTGGACCTGCTCGGCCTGCCGGTCGGCGCGGTGCTGCGGATCGGTCCTGGGGCGGAGGTGGAGATCACCGGCCTGCGCAACCCGTGCGCGCAGATCGACAACTACCGCACGGGCCTGCTCAAGCAGGTCGTCGGCCGCGCCGAGGACGGCACGATCGTCCGCCGCGCCGGAATCATGGGCATCGTCCGTACGGGCGGCGCGATCCGGCCCGGCGACGCGATCGCGGTCGAGCTGCCGGACGGGCCGCACCGGGCGCTCGACCGGGTCTGAGGAGCCACGGCTCCGGGGGGTGCGAGCCACTTTCGGGCCGCGCGCTGGCGCTACGGCTCCCGGCCGCTGCGGCGCAGGTCGTAGAGGTACGACTTGCCGGCCTTCCAACTGCGCCAGGGGCAGAGCGGCGGGAACGGCTCCTCAGCCGTTCCGCCGGGCAGCGGCGCGGAGTTGGGCACCCCGTCGGCGTCGACCGTGCACCAGCCGCGCTCGGGAAGCCAGCGGCACCAGATGTCGAGGTCGGTCCGCTTGAACGACGGCCTGCCGTTGAAGGTGCCGTCCGCGTGGAAGCGGTAGACCAGGCCGTCCAGCCGGCGGACGAATTCGATCGTCGACACGGTGGATCCCCCCTTGTTCGGTCTGTCCTGCCCGGTCGGTGTCCGGTCGTCCCGCCCGTCCGGCGGGCCTTGAGCATACCCCCACCCCCTACCCGCGGGTGGTGAACAAGCGTGGGGCCCAGCAGACTTCGCTGCTGGGCCCACGCGTCGAACGGGTGCCGTCCTCCGGATGCCGTCCTCGCCGGATCAGGAGCGGACGAGGCGGGCGATGGCCTGATTGGCCTCGCGGATCTTGGTGCCCGCCTCCTGGCCGCCCTCGGCGATGGCGTCGCGGACGCAGCATTCGATGTGCTCGTCCAGGAGTTGGAGGGCGAAGGACTGGAGTGCGCGGCTGGCGGCGGAGACCTGGGTGAGGACGTCGATGCAGTAGGTGTCCTGTTCGACCATGCGCTGCAGGCCGCGGATCTGCCCCTCGACGCGGCGGAGCCGCTTGAGGAAGTCGTCCTTGTGGAGGCTGTAGCTGGCCATGGCCGTCTCCGGTTCCTGTGCGGTGAGGAGCGCTCTCACTCTACCGGGGCGCGGTAGCAGGGGAGTCGGCCCGGACCGAGGGGGCGTCCGGGCCGATGGCGGTAGGTCAGCCGTCGAGGCGGCCGACCAGGTCGTAGCCGGCCTCGTCGATGGCGGCGGCCACGTCGGCGTCGACGAGCGGCCGGGTGCTGCCGACGGTGACCTTGCCGGAGGCGAGGTCCACGGCGACGTCGGTGACGCCGTCGATCTTCTTCAGCTCGGCGGTGACCGAGGTGACGCAGTGGCCGCAGGTCATGCCCTTGACCTGGAAGGCCGAGGTCAGGTTCAGGTCCGACGCGGCGGGGGCCTCGGTGGCGCCGGTGCCGCACGAACCGCAGCAGGAGGCGCCCTCGGTGGTGGCCGACTCGACGGTGACGGTGGTCTCGCTCATGGCTGTGCTCCTGTCGTCAGTACCCGATGCCGCCCGGAGTTGGCCCGGTCGGCTGCTTCGCTTGAATATACTATACCCCCCTAGGGTATCGCAGGATGGCGCGAGCCTCTGGATGAAGGGCAGTGCAGGTCTCACGGGAAACGCGGCACCCCCACCCCCACCCCCACCCGGCGGGCGACTGAGCCTCCCCGGTGGCGGCGCGGGGAGAGCGGGTCAGCGGACGGTAACCTGGATGCTCTTGGTGACGCTGTCGCACGCCGGATTCGGCGGCGTCCGCGATTCGGGGCACCGGCCCCGGTCGTGGAGTGCCCAGGTCAGCGTGGTGCTGCCGGGGGCGAGCGCGAGGAAGGTCTCGCCGCCCCCCGCGTCGCACCCGACCGAGTCCGCCGGGCACCGGTCGGAGACGAAGTCCGGGCCGCGCCGCAGGACGGCACCGTCGCCCGGCGAGGTGAGCGTCCAGGTCACGGCCGTGACGCTGACCAGACTTCCAGGAACGCCGAGCCGCTGCCCGACGGCCAGCGTCACCGTGCTGGGCGGGTACGGGGAGGCGGCTTGGAAGGCCTCGGCCCGGGAGGGGAGGGCGATCTCCTGATCCGGCCGGACGGCCGATGGGACACTCTGCGTCGTCGGCCGGTCGGTGGGCGAACCGGACACCGGCGCCCAGAGGGATGGCCCGTCGGAGGAGCAGGCGGCGAGCAGCGGCACGGCGGCCAGGAGGGCCGCCGCACCGGCGATGAAACGACGCATCAGTTCCCGTCCTCCCGGACTCGGCGACGCATGGCGATGAGCAGCGCCACGGAGGCCAGCCAACGGGCGAACAGGACCTCGCGCTGGAGGTCCGCCCCGGTGGCGGCGGCCGCGCGCAGCCAGCCACGGACCAACTCGCCCGCCGCCCGGCCGATCACCGGCTCGGGCAGGTCGAGCGCGGCGGTGAAGCCGCCGGCGCGGACGTACTGGGCCAGGAAACCCAGCCGGTGGGGGCCGATGAGCAGTGCCTCGGCCTGGTAGGAGGCGGCGATCGCGGCCTCGTCGAAGAGCACCCGGCGCGGGGTGCCGTCGATCAGCAGCCCGCGGGTGACGGCGGCTTCCACGTCGTAGCCGGTCATCAGCTCGGCATCCAGTCGGACGGTCGTCATTTCGGCAGCTCCGCACCGTAGGGCATGTTGATGGCGGCGTTGTTCGTGAGGTGTCCGTCGTTCACATGACTGTGGATGAACTGGTCTTCCGTTATCCATTCGGATTGGCCCCAGGGGTTGTAGACCTGGAGCCGGTCGCCGTCCCGGGCGGTGATCACCATCTGGTGTGCCTTGGGATCGTCCTTGCTGGTGGGGTCGAGGGCGCAGAACGGCACGGGCTTGCCTTCGTCCACGGCCTTCTCGATCCGGGCAACGGCCGCACGTCGGTCGTCCTCGGTGCTGAGATTGACGTATTCGTACGTGTCGCCGGTCGCCTTTCCGAGGTTCTGGTTGGCGAGGAACGTGTTTCCCTTCGGGCCGACTCCCGCGTTCGACTGCGGGTAGATCTTCTCGTCGCCGTTGGCCGTCTGGCCCTGCTGGTACTGCTGGTACTGCGAGATGTAGAGCTGCTGGAGCCGATGCTCGAAGTTGGCCGACGAATCCGCTCCCGGGACGTCGGGTGTGTTGCCGGTGGTGATCCGGAGCATCGTGACCGGGTCCAGCTTGAGGGCGGCGACAACGGTGGAGGCGGCGACGCAGTCGCCGACGCCGCCCTGGCTGTACGAGCCGCCGCCGCTGCCGAGTCTTACGCCCGAGGTGGGGACTGCCTTGCCCTGGTAGATGAGTCCCGTGACGTCGGTGGTGGACTCCTGGCCGGCGTCGTCCGTACGGAGGGCCGGGACCAGGTGCTGGGCCAGCCAGGTCGGGTCGTCGCCGTGGGGGTGGATCAGTGCTCCGAACTGCTGGACCTCGGCCAGTGTGTGGCCGGCGGCCATGGCCTTCCAGAGGTAGGCGGCCTCCTCCGGTGACTTGGCGCCGGAGAGCATGCCCTGGAACGCGGCCTGGTCATCGGCGTTGAGTCCGGCCAGGAACCCGTTCGCGCGCGAGAGTTGGTCGGGGGTCAGGATGTAATCGCCGTCGTCCGTGCCACCGGGGCCCTTCTCGTTGGCCAGGACCAGCGCGGCGAGCGGATCGGTCTTGCCCTGCCCCGCGCGCTCGGCGCGGGCCCGGGCGGCGAACTGGTTGAGCATGCTCGCGGTGCGGGTGCCGCACATCTCCGCCCGCTCGGCGCCCATGAGCCGCCACGACACCCCGTCCAGGGCGTCCGTGAGGCCGGCGGCGGCGAAGGGGCTGAAAGCGATCGACTTCAGCGCCTGATTCAGGTCGTGCACGCCGATCTCGTCGTAGTTCCGGGCCGTACTCAGCTCTTCTGCCCAGGAGTTCAGCCAGGTGACGGCCAGCTCCAGGGTCTTCTTCGAGACGTCCAGTTCGTTCGCCAGCGCCCGCACGGCTTCGGTTGCGTGCTCGGCGACGGCGCCGGTCCAGACGCTCGGCAGTCTGGCGTCGGCGACCGTGCCGAGATCGGCGGATGCCTTCTCGTATGCCTTGGCGGCCTTCGCGTAGTCCTTGGCCCGGTCACGGATCGTGTCCGGAGCGCCGACCGGCCCGGGCACGGCCAGCGCCTTCTGGATGGCCTTCATCAGCTCGGCGGCGCCACCGCCGCTGAGCGGTTGAATCGCCTTCATGGCCTGCTGGGCTTGTTTGAGCTCGGTGACCTTGCTCATCAGGCGTGCTCGGGGGTCATCGACGAGGCGACCTCGGCTTCGGCGGCGCGGTAGTTGCCGCTGGTCTCGGACACCTTCTGCGCCAGCTCGGTCACGGCGCGCTGGGTGACGTGCAGTTCCTTCGACCAGTTGCCGTCGAAGGCCGACCACGCCTGGTCCATCCCGAACTCGCCGAAGGCGCTGGACTCGTAGGTCACCAGCCCGGTGTAGGCAAGGTCGGCTGACGCCAGGTCGGTCGCGACGTTTTCGAGTGCTGTCGCTACGCCATCCAGCGCGCCGGGCTGGACGGTGTACCCCAAGGTGCCGGTCATCAGTTGGTCTCCCCCCATGAAGGCCCTTGCTCGCCGTGATCGAACGAGCACGATCGACGAGCATAGACGCCCGTCCGCCGGGGTGCGGGGGCGATACCCTTACCCGGATGCGCCTTTGGGCTCTTGGGCTTCTATGGATAAACATTACCCCCCTAGGGTATGCTCGCGCCGTTCTCGCCGGGTCGTGGACCGGCGTGCGGAGCGCGCGTTCCGCATGCCTGGTCAGCGAGTTGCGGCCGCCTCGGCTACTGAGGCGCAGTCCGCGACGGTCGGGTGAGACCGTGCGACGCCCGGCTGGTCGTTGCCGCTCCGGGCGCTGGGCGTGCCAGGGTTCTCCATACCCCGTGCGGGTATAGCGTGATCAGCGCCCATCGGAGCCCCACGGCACAGCCGCAGGCTCCGGCACCGGCACCGGCACCACGGGAAGGCGGACCCCCATGCACGCGATCCTGCACGCGCTGTCCATCACCGGGTCGATGACCTGGGAGATCACCTGGGCCCTGATCCTCGGCTTCCTGCTCTCCGCCGTCGTCCAGGCCGTCGTCCGCAAGTCCACCGTCGTCCGGTTGCTCGGCGACGACCGCCCGCGCACCCTCGCCGTCGCCGCCGGTCTCGGCATGGCCTCCTCCTCCTGCTCGTACGCGGCCGTTGCGCTGGCCCGCTCGCTGTTCCGCAAGGGCGCGAACTTCACCGCCGCGATGGCCTTCGAGATCGCCTCGACCAACCTGGTCGTCGAACTCGGCGTGATCCTGGCCCTGTTGCTCGGCTGGCAGTTCACCGCGGCCGAATTCGTCGGCGGGCCGGTGATGATCCTGCTGCTCGCCGTCCTCTTCCGACTGCTGCTGCGGGACCGGCTGCTGCGCGAAGCCCGCGAACAGGCGGAGCACGGCCGGGCGGGGTCGATGGAGGGCCACGCGGCGATGGACATGTCGGTGGCCGGGGAGGGCTCCTTCGCCCGCCGACTGCTGTCCGGCCGGGGGCTGACCTCGGTCTCGCACGTCTTCGTGATGGAGTGGGCGGCGATCCTCAGGGACCTGGTGATCGGTCTGCTCATCGCCGGCGCCATCGCCGCCTGGGTGCCGGATTCCTTCTGGCAGGCCTTCTTCTTCGTCGACCACCCGCTCGCCGGCAAGCTCTGGGGCCCGCTGGTCGGCCCGCTGGTGGCGATCGCGTCGTTCGTCTGCTCGATCGGCAACGTGCCGCTGGCCGTGGTGCTCTGGAACGGCGGCATCAGCTTCGGCGGGGTGGTCGCGTTCATCTTCGCGGACCTGCTGATCCTGCCGATCCTGAACATCTACCGGAAGTACTACGGCCCCCGGATGGCGCTCTTCCTGCTCGGCACCTTCTACGTCGCGATGGTCCTCGCGGGGTACGCCGTCGAGTTCCTCTTCGGCGGCCTCGGCCTGGTGCCGGACCAGCGGGACGCGGAGATCCCGATGTCCGGCGTGGAGTGGAACTACACCACCTGGCTCAACATCGCCTTCCTGCTCCTGGCGCTGGGACTGCTCATCCGCTTCCTCCGCACCGGCGGCGCCGCGATGCTACGGATGATGGGCGGCGCCCCGGCCGATGGGGCGCACGCAGGCCACAACCACCACTGATGAGGTGTGCGCGAGAAGTCGGCCCGGCCGACTTCTCGCGCAAGCATGGTCAGATGTTGGGGAGTTCGCCGGTCTTGATGGCAGTGACGAATGCCGTCCACGCCTCGGGCGGGAAGGCGAGTGCCGGCCCATCGGGGTCCTTGGAGTCGCGGACCGGGACGATGTCAACGAAGCCGTCCGCGACCTCGACGCAGTTCCCCTGGTTGGCGCTGAACCTGCTCTTTCGCCACGCTGCGTGCTTCAGACTGTCCCGACCCGGGTCGATCATTCGAGTTCCTTTGCGATCTGTGTGACGAGCCGCCGCGACGGCCCTACGTCGAGGGCCGCTGCTCGAAGACGGTCCAACACCGAGGACGAGGCTTGCCTGAGAAGTCGGCCTGTTCGACTTCTCGCGCAACGATGTATCAGGCGCCGGGAAAATTCCCGGCCTTGATGGCGGTGATGAACGCCGTCCAGGCGTCGGCGGGGAAAGCCAGAGCCGGACCGTGGGGGTCCTTCGAGTCTCGGACGGCCATGCCGCTGCTGACGACGCGCCCGGTTTCTACGCACTCCGTCGCCTGAGCGCTGTAGCTGCTCTTGTACCAGCCCTGGGCGGGGATCTCCGGCATGGTCATACGCTCACCCTCTTGTTTGATCTGGCACTCACGTCTCTGCCGCGATGGCGGTGATCATATCGAGCGACTGGGTCGGGTTCAGGGCCGACGACCGCAGGTAGTCGAAGACGAGCCCGTAGCCGTCCAGCTCTGCCTCCTTCTCAAGGTAGTGACTGCTGGTAAGCGTTTCGAGAGCCACCGCGCCCGAGGCCGACGAGTCTGTGAACCCGAGCATCACAAACCCACCGCAGGCTCCGGCCGTGGCGCCGACATCCAGCGGCACGACCTGCATCGTGACGTTTGGGAGTTGCGATGCCTCTGCGAGGGAGTGCAACTGTGCTCGGTGCACCTCGGCCCCGCCCACAGGACATCGAAGGGTCGGTTCCCAGATGATTGCCCAGAAGCGTGCCGGGTCCGGCTTGGTCAGAACCGCCTTGCGTTCCATCCGCACCTTGACCAGCTGATCGATGCGTTCCGGGCGAACAGCGGCGGGGTTCGCCTCCAGCAAAGCCCGGGTGTAGTCCTCGGTCTGCAAGAGGCCCGGGATGACCAGGGGTTGCCACGTTCGGATGTACCGGGCGTCGCCCTCCAGATCAAGGTAGTCGGCGTAGGCAGGCGGGACCGTGTCGCCGTAATCACGCCACCAGCCACGCTTCTTGCCTTCCCGGGCGAGCGTTTCAAGAGCGTCCCTGTCGCGTGACTCCGTGACACCGTAGAGGTCCAACAGGATTCCGAGATCCAAGCGCCGGATCCCCACCGAGCCGGTCTCTATCCGACTGATCTTCGCGCGGGAGCACTTGAGCGCGCCCGCAGCATCGTCGGTCGTCTTGTTCGCCGATTCCCGGAGCCGGCGAAGCTCCGACCCCAGACGACGGCCGCGCACGGTCGGCCTCGATTCGTCGGTCACGGTGTTCCCTTCTTGAGCCCATCCCAGTCTGCCTTGTGACGAGGCATTGGATCCAGGCTAGTAAATCTGCACTGATGCAGAAATGCTTGTTGCGAGCCGCACTGATACGGGTGCATGCTACTCGTCGTAGTGCGATGCACCACACAGCGTGATCCTCGCGGCTTATCGCTCGGGCATTCCCATGCCTCTCGCCGCCCTTCGGATCGCGAACTTTCCCACCATCCCCGGAGGAGGCCCCGCCATGCCCGGAACGTTGGAGAAGCCGCCCGCTCCCACCAATCCGTACTCCTGGTGGCTGCCCAGGCACCACAAGTCCGCCGGCTTCGCCCGGCGGCTGCTCCGAACCTTCCTCACCAACCAGCCCGATGGTGAACGGTTCCTCGACGCCGGCGAGTTGGTGCTCGGTGAGCTCGTCACCAACGCGGTCCTCCACGCCAAGACCCCGCCGGGGCGGCTCATCTTCATCTGGTTCGAGCTGTGCCCCGACTCGCTCCGCATCGAGGTGCACGACGCCGACGCCAACCGGCCGCCCGTGCCGCACCCCGCTGCCGAGTACGACGAGACGGGGCGCGGGCTCTGGCTGGTCTCCCAGCTGGCGTCCGGCTGGGGGTGCTGCCCGCGTGCGGGTGGCGTCGGCAAGGTGATGTGGGCGCTGATCGGTGGGGGCGCGCAGTGAGTGTCGAACTCCCCTTCCCCGTCACCGTCGAGATCAAGGGCGTCACGAAGGTCGCCACCTTCGCCAAGCTCGCCGACGCCCTCGACGCCATCCGGACCAGCCTGGCCCGGCTCCCGTTGGACGACGATCAGGCCGGCTACCTCGCCGACTACTTCTCCCCGGCCTCCGAAGCCCGAATCGCCCACCAGCTGGTCGAGTTCGGCGAGGTGCGTGCGATCGCCTTCATCGGCGTCGAGTCCGCCCACCCGATCTGCCTGTGCGCGACGGCCCCCGAGTGATCCGTCGCCCCATCTGGGCCCGCATCGAGATGTGGTGGTGCCTCAGTGCCCAGTTCTCCCGTCCGGTCCGGGCCGTCAGCCCCCGCCGCCAGGCCGCCCACGCCGAGATACAGCTCTGGGCGGCCACCCCGGGTAACCCGGAAGCCCTTCTCCGCTCGGTGCTCCGGCAAGCCGCCCGACACCCGTTCGGGTAAACGCCGGTGCCGGGCGATCCCGTGTGGATCGCCCGGCCCTGTTCGTGCGGGTGTTGCTCAGTGCTGGTGGGCGCCGGCCGCCTCGGTCGGGTGGGTGGGGGCGGTCGGGGTGCCGTTCGTCGTCACGGTGAAGGCCGCCGTGTGGACGGTGTCCTGGTGCTGGAAGTCCAGGAAGAGGCGGTAACTCCCGGTGCTCGGGGCGGTGGTGGTGAAGCCGATCTCCGGGCCCGGGGTGGTGGTGTCCGGGTGGACGTGGAGGTAGGCGAGGTCGCCGACGCGGAGCGCGACCAGGTGGCCGTAGGCGCCGAGGTAGGGCTGGAGGTCGGTGACCGGCGTGCCGTCCTTGCTGACGTTCAGGGTGAGCCGGCCGCTGTGCCCGGGGGTGAGGTCGCCGCCGAGGGTGACGGTGTAGCCGTCGACGGTGACGGTCCGTCCGGTCTCCGGCAGCGGGGCCGGGCGCAGGTCGCCGGCGGCGTGCAGGTCGGCGCCGAGGGTGAGGCCTTCGGCGTCGCCGGCCGGGGTGAAGTCGGCGAAGACGCGGTACTCCCCGGCGGTGGGTACGGCGGTCGGGGCGCTCCAGGTGCCGTCGGCGGCGAGGGTCGGGTGCAGGTGCTGGAAGGTGGACAGGTCGCGCGGGGCGACGATCAGGTGCAGTTCCTTGTCGTGCTGCTGCTGGTAGGCGGTGACCGGCTTGCCGTCGGCGCCGAGGATGCGGAACCGCAGGTCGGTGGGGGAGCCGGCGGTGACGAAGGGGTTCTCGACGCTGAGCGTGTAGCCGCGTTCGGAGATCTGTAGCCCGCCCGGCAGGTGCTCGGCAGTCTGACCGGCGTCGTGATCCGCGTGGCCCGCGTGCCCGGCGGTGGCGGGCTTGGGGGAGGGGCCGCTGCCGGTGGCGTTGCCGACGCCGAGGGCGAGGCCGAAGGCGGCGGCGAGGCCGGCGGTGAAGGCGGTGATGCGCAGCGCGGTGTTCATGGCGGGTTCTCCTCGGGCGGTCGTGTCGGCGGTCGTACGGACGGAACGGAAGGGGCTCAGGCGCGCATGAGCCGGGCGATGGCCTGGGAGGCCTCGGCGACCTTCGCGTCGGCTTCGTCGCCGCCGCCCGCGATGGCGTCGTGGACGCAGTGGGCGAGGTGGGAGTCGAGCAGTTGCAGTGCGACGGACTGGAGGGCTTTGGTGGCGGCCGAGACCTGGGTCAGTACGTCGATGCAGTAGGTGTCGGTGTCGACCATGCGCTGGAGGCCGCGGATCTGGCCCTCGACGCGGCGCAGTCTGCGCAGGAGCTGGTCCTTCTCGGTGCGGTAGCCGGCCATGTGGTCCTCCTCGGGATTCCGGCGGGGTGTGCGGGGGTGCAGGAGGCGCGGGGCTGCGCGGCCCCGGCTCGACACCCTCGAGTGAATACCCCCATGGGGTATCAAGTCAAGCAGTCGGGCGCCTTGAGAAATACCTGCCAGGGGTATCCACCGGGGCTTGCCCTCGATACCCCACGGGGGTATAAATGAACCCGGCACCGCCCGCTACCCCTCCTGGGTATGAAGGCCCGGCCGCCGAACGAACCGCACGACGACTGTGACGAGGAGCGACGATGACTACGCAGGCACCCGCCTCCGCGGAGGTGGAACTCTCGATCGGCGGAATGACGTGCGCCTCCTGCGCGGCCCGCATCGAGAAGAAGCTCAACCGGATGGACGGGGTCACCGCCAGCGTCAACTACGCCACCGAGAAGGCGAAGGTCTCCTTCGAGGACGGCGTCGAGGTCACCGACCTGATCGCCACCGTCGAGGCCACCGGCTACACCGCGGCGCTGCCCAAGCCCCCGGCCACCGACGGCCGGGCCGACGCCGGCGAGCCGGCCGAGCCGGCGGACGACCTGGCCCCGCTGCGCGCCCGGCTGTTCACCGCGCTGGCGCTCGCCGTGCCCGTGATCGCGATGGCGATGGTGCCGGCCCTGCAGTTCGACAACTGGCAGTGGCTGTCCCTGACCCTGGCCGCCCCGGTGGTCACCTACGCCGCCTGGCCGTTCCACCGCGCCGCCTGGACCAACCTGAAGCACGGCGCCGCGACGATGGACACCCTGGTCTCGCTCGGCACCGGCGCCGCGTTCCTGTGGTCGCTGTGGGCCCTGTTCTTCGGCGACGCCGGGATGCCCGGCATGCGCCACGGCTTCGAATTCACCATCGCCCGCAGCGACGGCGCGTCCAACATCTACCTGGAGGCGGCGGCCGGCGTCACCGCCTTCATCCTGGCGGGCCGCTACTTCGAGGCCCGCTCCAAGCGCACCGCCGGCGCCGCGCTCAAGGCGCTGCTGGAACTGGGCGCCAAGGACGTGACGGTGCTGCGCGGCGCGACCGAGGTTCGCATCCCGATCGCCGAACTCGCCGTGGGCGACCGCTTCGTGGTCCGGCCGGGCGAGAAGATAGCCACCGACGGCGTGGTGGTCGAGGGCGCCTCCGCGGTGGACGCCTCGATGCTGACCGGCGAGTCCGTCCCGGTCGAGGTCGGGGCCGGCGACAACGTCACCGGTGCCACCGTCAACGCGGGCGGCCGACTGGTGGTCGAGGCCACCCGGGTCGGCTCGGACACCCAGCTGTCCCGGATGGCCAAGCTCGTCGAGGACGCGCAGAACGGAAAGGCCGCCGCGCAGCGCCTCGCGGACCGGATCTCCGCGGTCTTCGTACCGATCGTGATCACCCTCGCGGTGGCCACCCTCGGCTACTGGCTGGGCACCGGCGAGGGCTGGACCGCCGCCTTCACGGCAGCAGTGGCCGTGCTGATCATCGCCTGCCCGTGCGCCCTCGGCCTGGCCACCCCGACCGCGCTGCTGGTCGGCACCGGCCGCGGCGCCCAGCTCGGCATCCTCATCAAGGGCCCGGAGGTCCTGGAGTCCACCCGCAAGGTCGACACCATCGTCCTCGACAAGACCGGCACCGTCACCACCGGCCAGATGACCCTGCTCGCCGTCCACACCGCCGGCACCACCACCGAGGCCGAGGTGCTGCGCCTGGCCGGCGCCCTGGAGCACGCCTCCGAGCACCCGATCGCCCGGGCCGTCGCCAACGCCGCCGCCAAGGCCGGCGAACTGCCCGCCGTCGAGGGCTTCGAGAACGTCCCGGGCCTGGGCGTCCAGGGCGTGGTGGACGGCCACGCGGTGGTGGCCGGCCGGGAGGCGCTGCTCAACGAGTGGTCGCAGTACCTGCCGGAGGGCCTGGCCGAGGCCAAGCGCACCGCCGAGGCCGCCGGCCGTACGGCGATCGCGGTCGGCTGGGACGGTGAGGCGCGGGCCGTCCTGGAGGTCGCCGACGCGGTCAAGCCGACCAGCGCCGAGGCGATCCGCAAGCTGCGCGAACTGGGCCTCACCCCGGTGCTGCTGACCGGCGACAACCGGCTGGTCGCCGAGGCCGTGGCGGCCGAGGTCGGCATCAAGCCGGAGCACGTGATCGCCGAGGTCATGCCCCAGGACAAGGTCGACTCCGTCAAGCGGCTGCAGGCCGAGGGCAAGGTCGTCGCGATGGTCGGCGACGGCGTCAACGACGCCGCGGCCCTCGCCCAGGCCGACCTGGGCCTGGCGATGGGCACCGGCACCGACGCCGCGATCGAAGCCGGCGACCTCACCCTGGTCCGCGGCGACCTGCTGGCCGCGGCGGACGCCATCCGGCTCTCCCGCAAGACCCTCGGCACCATCAAGAGCAACCTGTTCTGGGCCTTCGGCTACAACGTCGCCGCGCTGCCGCTGGCCGCCGCCGGGCTGCTCAACCCGATGATCGCGGGGGCGGCCATGGCCTTCTCCTCGGTCTTCGTGGTCGGCAACAGCCTCCGGCTCCGCCGCTTCCGCTGAGTCCGACTCCTGCGGGCGAGGCCCCGGAACCGACACCGGTTCCGGGGCCTCGGTGCGTCCTGGGTCGCCGGGTCGCCGGGTCGCCGGGTCTCGGGGCTGCCGTTACGCACCGTAGCGGGGGGCGATGGCCGGCCGACTCCTCCCAGGTGGGCGCTTCCTCCCGTTCCGGCCTGTTCTTGAAGGGTGTTTTGCGTTCACTTGGGGTAGCGCTCACCGAAGTCCTACCCTGTCGCGACCGGACCGAGATGTGACGCTCCGACACTTGTTAGGCAAGCCTTCCCTGCCCTAGGTTCTGGTGTCGCCAGCCCGGTCCCCCGCGTCGACCGCGGGCCCGTACGGCCGACCCCCGCCACCCTCGGAGGACCCTCACCATGCCCGGAACCACCCTGCCCGGCACCGTCCGACCCCTCGCGGCCCTGTCCCTCCTCGCCGCCTGCGCGCTCTCCCTCACCGCCTGCGGCAGCAGTGGCTCCGGGAACACACCCACGGACTCCGGCACGGCGTCGGCCGGCCAGACCATCACCGTCTACAGCGGCCAGCACGAGCAGACCGTCAAGGCCCTCACCGAGGACTTCACCAAGCGCACCGGCATCAAGGTCGAGCTGCGCTCCGGCGACGAGGCCGAGCTCGCCAACCAGATCCTCCAGGAGGGCGGCGCCTCCCCGGCCGACGTCTTCTACGCCGAGAACCCGCCCGCACTCACCGTCCTCGGCGACAAGGGCCTGCTCTCCAAGGTCGCCCCCGACACCCTCAAGTCCGTTCCGGCCGCCGACAGTTCCGGCAACGGCGACTGGGTCGGCATCTCCGCCCGCACCTCCGCCTTCCTGGCCGGCACCGGCAAGGGCGCCGACACCGCGCCGCCCGCCTCGGTGCTCGACCTGGCCAAGCCCGAGTGGAAGGGCCGCCTGGGCATCGCCCCCGGCGAGACCGACTTCGCCCCCGTCGTGACCCAGGTCCTCAAGGCCAAGGGCGAGGACGCCGCCAAGCAGTGGCTCAAGGGCCTCAAGGACAACGCCAAGGTCTACGACAGCAACGAGGACCTCTCCGCCGCGATCAACAGCGGCGAGGTCGAGGGCGGCGTCATCGACCACTACTACTTCTACCGGATGCGCGACGAGAAGGGCGCCGCCGAGACCCACGCGACCCTGCACTACTTCCCCAAGGGCGACCCGGGCTCGCTGGTCGACGTCTCCGGCGCCGGCGTCCTCAAGCACGGCAAGCACCAGGCCGCCGCCCAGGCCTTCCTCGGCTACCTCGCCTCCGCCCCGGCCCAGACCGTCATCGCCGACTCCGCCAGCTACGAGTACCCGCTGGTCCCCGGCGTCCAGGGCAAGCCCGAACTGCCCGCCCTGGACGGCCTCGGCACCGTCGCCGACCCGGCCCAGCTCGGCGACGGCAAGCAGGCCCTGGCCCTGCTGCAGGACGCCGGACTGCTCCAGTGACATTCCCCCGCGACCCGCTTCGCGCCAAGGGCCCGTCCCCGCTCCGGCGGTGGCGGGCCACCGGCCTGCTCGCACCCGTCGCCGTCGCCGTCGTCGCGGTTGTCGCCTCGCCGCTCGGCTTCGTCATCGCCCAAGCCGCCCAAGCCGGTTGGGGTCAGACCCGGCGGCTGCTCGGCCGCCCGCTGATCGCGACCCTGCTCGGGCACACCCTCGGCCTGGCCGCCGCCGTCACCCTCGCCACCGCCGTCCTCGGCTTCGGCGCCGCCTACCTGGTCGAACGCACCACCATTCCCGGCCGCCGCGCCTGGACCGTCGCGCTCGCCCTGCCGCTCGCCGTACCGGAGTTCGTCCGCGGCTACTCCTGGGTCTCGCTGTTCCGCTCCGTCCACGGCTACTGGGGCGCGGTCCTGGTGATGACCTGCTCGCTCTACCCCCTGGTCTTCCTCCCGGTCGCCGCCGCCCTGCGGCACGGCGACGCCGCCGCCGAGGAGGTCTCCCGCTCGCTCGGCCGCGGCCGGCTCGCCACCCTGTGGCGAGTCACCCTCCCGCTCACCCGGCCCGCCCTGGCCGGCGGCGTCCTGCTCGTCTCGCTCTACCTGCTCGGCGAGTACGGCGCCTTCGCGATGCTGCGCTACACCACCTTCGCCACCGCCGTGTTCACCCAGTACAAGCTCGGCTTCGACGCGGCCTCCGCCTCCCTGCTCACCCTGGTGCTGGTCGGACTCGCCCTGCTGCTCGTCGCCCTCGAGGCCTGGGCCGGCCGCCAGGCCCGGATCACCCGGCACGGCGCCCTCGCCCGCCCCGCCGTACCCGTACGCCTCGGCGGCTGGACGCTCCCGGCCCTGGTCGCACTGGCCACGCTGGTCGGCGTCTCGCTCGGCGTGCCGCTGTACGCGCTGGCGTACTGGCTGGTCAAGGGCAGCTCCACCACCCTGCCCTCCGCCTCCGTCCTCGGTGCCACCCTCGCCACCCTCGGGTACGCCCTCGGCGCGGCCCTGGTCGCGACGGTCTGCGCCATCCCCGTCGCCCTGTACGGCTGGCGGCGCGGCACCCGGCCCGCCCGCGCCGTCGAGCGGATCGCGTACCTCACCCGGGCGCTGCCCGGCATCGCGGTCGCCCTCTCGGTGGTGTTCTTCGCCGTCCGCTGGGCCCAACCCCTGTACCAGCAGCCGCCGATGCTCATCCTCGGGTACGTCCTGCTGTTCTTCCCCCTCGCCCTGACCGCGGTACGCGCCGCCCTCGCCCAGGTACCGCCCGGCGTCGAGGAAGCCGCCCGCTCGCTCGGCACCCGGCCCCTCGCCGTCCTCGGCCGGGTCACCCTGCCACTGGTCCTGCCCGGCCTCGGTGCCGCCGTCGCCATGGTCGGCCTCACCGCCTCCACCGAACTCACCGCCACCCTGCTGCTGCGCCCGACCGGCACCCAGACCCTGGCCACCCAGTTCTGGGTCTACACCAGCGGCCTCGCCTACGGGGCGGCCGCGCCGTACGCGGCGCTGATGGTGGCACTGTCCGTCCCCTCCGTCCTGCTGCTGACCCGTCGAAGCCTAGGGAGCACCCGATGACCGGGTTGTCCGTCGTCGACCTGCACGCCGCCCACGGGCGCAGCCCCGTCCTGCACGGCATCGACCTGACCGTGCCGGACGGCGCCCTCGCCTGCGTCCTCGGCCCCTCCGGCTGCGGCAAGTCCACCCTGCTGCGCGTACTGGCCGGCTTCCATCCGGCCGCCGCCGGGCAGGTCGTGCTGCACGGCCGCGTCCTGGACGACGGCCGCAGCCGGCTCGCCGCCGAACGCCGGGGCATCGGCCTCGTCCCGCAGGACGGAGCCCTGTTCCCGCACCTGAGCGTCGCCGCCAACATCGGCTTCGGACTGCCGCGTTCGCAGCGCCGTGCCCGGGTCGAGGAGCTGCTGGAGCTCGTCGGCCTGCCCGGCCTCGGCGAACGCCGCCCGCACCAGCTCTCCGGCGGCCAGCAGCAACGCGTCGCCCTGGCAAGAGCGTTGGCGCCCCGCCCCCGACTCCTGCTGCTCGACGAGCCGTTCGCCGCCCTGGACGCCGCGCTGCGGGCCGAACTGCGCCGCGAAGTCGCCAGTACCCTGCGGCAGTCCGGCACCACGGCGGTCCTGGTCACCCACGACCAGGACGAGGCGCTCTCCTTCGCCGACACCATTGCCGTGCTGCGGGATGGCCGGATCGCCCAGTCCGGCAGCCCCGACGAGCTCTACCACCGCCCGGCCGACGCCGCCGTCGCCGGCGTCCTCGGCGAGGCGAACCTCATCCCCGCCGAGGCCGGGGGAGTCGACGCCCGCACCGCCTTCGGTGTCCTCCCGCTCGCCACCCCCGCCTCCGGAAGTGCCCTCGCCCTGCTCCGCCCCGCCCAACTCCGCCTCACCGCCACACCGGTGGCGGGCGCCGTCCCGGCCAAGGTGCTCGGCAGCGACTTCCGTGGCCACGACCACCGGGTCGAACTGCGACCCGAGGCTGGCGACCTGCCGGACGGGCTGATCGCTTCCGCCGACCGCCCGTGGCCGGTCGGCGGCGAGGCGTACGTGAGTGCGGTCGGCCCGGTCCACGTCCTGCCGGAGGCCTGATCGGGCCTCGACCCGGGCCGCCTTCGGCGCGGTGAACGACGCGGCCGACCTCCGCTGAGCAGACGGGCGGCCCTACGGCTCCTCCGGCAGCTCGACCGCCTGCCAGCGGTAGGCCGCGTCCTCCTGCCACACCTGCAACTCGCCCTCCACCACCGCCGCCAGGCAGAGCCGCCAGTCGTCGCCCATCGCGAGCGCGACGCGGGTGGCCGGGCGCAGGGTCGGCCGCCACCAGCGCGGCCGGCGGGAGGCGCCGCCGGCCGGCAGCCGCAGCCGTACGCCGCCCGCACCGGCCAGCGCGATGGTCGGGCCGCCGCGGTGGCCCGCCATGGCGATGCCGAGGGAGGGCTCGCCGTCGCCGATCTCGGTGCCCGGCCCGGCGGTGCCGAGGGTGTGCAACTGGACGGAGCCGTCGGGTCGCAGGGTGGCGGCCTGCGATCCGGCGGAGGTGCGGGCCAGTGCCCCGGCGCGCGGCGCGCCGCTCGGGCCGAGCGGGGCGGGCGGTTCGGCGGAACCGGGCCGCCAGCTCAGGACCCGGCCGCGGTGCTCGACCAGGACCAGCCACCAGCCGGGCCGCTCCTCGACGGCCGCGAGCACCCGGTCGGCGGGGCAGCCGGGCAGCTCCTGGCCGGTGAGGGTGAGGCCGGGTGCCCAGCGGTAGGAGCGCAGCGCGCCGCCGACGGCCGTCCAGACCGTCATCTCCCCGGCCGGACCGACCGCTCCGGCCAGCCCGTTGACCCCGCGCGCGGCCTCCCACCAGCCGGCCGACGTGCCGATCCACAGGGTGTTGCCGCGGTCCTCGGCGCAGACCACCAGCTCGCCCTGGCGTCCCGCCCAGCCGGCCATCAACTCCCGTACGGCGCCCGGCCCCTGGCCGGTGGGCAGTCGGTGCCCGGCGCGGCCGGGGCCGGCCAGCGCGGTGCCGTCACCACCACCGGTGACCACCAGGGGGCGCCCGGCCCGGTCGGGCAGGACGGCCAGGCCGGCGGTGCGGGCCACCGGCCGGTGGGCGCGGAGCAGTTCGCGGCCGCGGCCGGCCCACGGGCCGAGCGGGGAGGGGCGGCGTTCCGGGGCGCGGGCCAGCGGCTCGCACGCCCAGCGCGCCAGCTCCTCGCGGTAACCGGCCGCGAGCAGTTCGGCGCGGGCCTGTTCGGCGGCGAGCCGGTGGTCGAGCCGGCCGTGGTCGGGCAGCAGCAGGGTGCGGGCGAGGGTGCCGACCGCGAACAGGTCCTTGGCGGTGGTCGGGAAACCGCCGACCTGTTCGGCCTCCGGCGGGACGTGCCCGGGGGTGAACACCGCGACGGTCAGGGTGTGGTCGAGCGGGGCGAGGAAGGTCAGGTCGATCAGCTTGACGTGGCCCTGGCCGTCCACCAGGACGTTGGCGGGGGAGATGTCGCGGTGCACCCAGCGCTTGCGGTGCAGCTCGTCGACGATCCGGCAGAGCCCGGCCAGGACCTCGGCCACCGCCGCCGGACCGCCGCGCTGGGAGCGGGCCCAGGTGTGCAGCGGCACGCCCTCGACCCAGGGCGAGATCTGGTAGCCCAGCAGCGCGCCGGAGGGCACCGCGCCGGGCCGGTGCGGGGAGGGGCCGAGCAGGAAGCTGGGCACCACCAGGTCGGTGACGTCCAGCCGGTGCGCGTTGTGCGAGACGTCGTCCCAGCGCCCGAGCCAGCGCCGGACCTCGGAGGGATCGCGCTCCAGCATGATCTTCGCGGCGACCAGCTCCTTGCGGCCGTTGTGGCCGGTGCGCACCGCCCGCCACACCTCGGCCTCGCCGCCCCGGTGGTGGAATTCGAGGAGTTCGTACTGCTCGGGGTCGAACTCCGGCCCGAACCGGAGCCCGGGTACCCAACGAGACTCGGACACAGGACCCCCGACGCTTCTGACCGCTCGACGCTGACCGCTCGACGCTGACCGCTCGACGCTTCCGACTGCTCGGCGCTTTTGACCGCCCGCCGCTTCCGACCGCAGTTGACGCGCTTGTTCACGTCCTGCTGACGCGTTGCCCAGGATAGTGCTCTTCGCTGTTCGTCTGTCCGACCGAGGGCCTATTCTGATGGCGCCCGAGCAACATCACGACACAACGTCAACTCATGATCGGTCGAACCTCATTGATCATGGAGTGGGCGACATCCTGACACAGGGGGACGGTGCATGGCGCTGCTAGCGGTGCTGCTGATCGTGGTGGCACTGGCCGGAGCGGCCGCCGTCGTACTGGCGCGCCGCCGACGGGCCCTGGACGCCGCGACGGTGACGAAAGCCCTGGCCACGGCCGCCGAACGGCTCGCCGCCGGCAAGGCCGCCCAGGCCCGGCGCCGCTACGCCCGGCTGGCGAAACAACTGGCCGCCGGGCCCGCGGAACTGGGCCCGCAGCGCGGCCTCGCGCTGATCGGCCAGGCCGAGGCCACCCTCCCCACCGGCGACCAGCAGGCCACCCTCGCCCTGCACCGCGAGGCCTTCCCACTGCTCCCCGACCCGGCCCGCCAACTGCCCCGGTGGAGCCTGCGCCTCCTCGCCGAGGAACGGATACAGGCCCCGGACGGCGACCTGGGACCGCTGCTCGCCTTCCTCCAGGCCACCGCCGCCGGCGCCGAGCCCGGCGAGGAGACCGACGCCGCCGCCCGCACCCTCGACTGGCTGCAGCGCCGGTGCCGCGACGGCGCCCCCGGGCAGCGCGACGACGCCACCGCCCGCGCCCTCGCCGCCCTGCCCGGCCGCGACTGGCCGGTGCTCGCCCGCGCCGCCCTGCTCCGCGACACCGACCGGGCCGCCGAGGCCGAGGCCCTGCTCGCCGCCGCGGCCCCCGCCGGCAGCGGCGAACTCTGGTTCCGCTGGGGCGCCCAGCTGTACACCCTGCACCGGGACGAACCCGCCATCGCGGCCTTCGACGAGGCGCTGCGGCACGACCCCGGCGAGCCCTCGCCATGGGGACGCGGCCCGGCGCTGCGCACCGACAGCCTGCTCTTCCGCGGCCTGGCCCGGCAGCGGCTCGGCGCCACCGGGACCGCCTGGACCGACTTCGCGTCCGCCACCGTCGAGAACCCGACCGACCCCCGCCCCCGCTACGCCCTCGGCCGGCTCGCCCTGCTGCTCGGCGCCGACGACCAGGCCCGGGAACAGTTCACCGCCGCCCTGACCGTCCAACCCTCCTTCGCCCCGGCCCGGTTCGGCCTCGCCCTGGTCCACGAACGGGCCGAGCGCCCCGCCGAGGCCGCCGCCGACTACCGCGCCGGCCTCGGTCAGACCCCCGACTGGCGCCCCGCCCGGGTCCGGCTCGGTGCCGCCCTGCTCGCCGCCGGGCAGGCCGAGGAGGCCCAGCCGCTCCTGCGCGCCGAATCCGACACCGAACCCGGCTCCCGCTGGACCCGGATCGCCGCCTTCCACCACGGCCTCGCCCTCGCCCGCACCGACGACCCGGCCGGCGCCCTCGCCCGCTGGGAACCCCTGGACGACGCGGACCTGCGCGAGCGCCAGGCCCTGGCCCGCGACACGCTCGCCCGCACCCGCCTGGCCACCGACCCGGTCGCCGCCCGCGCACTCTGGCAGCGGGCCACCGCCGAACACCCCGCCGCCCCCGGCTACCGCACCGCGCTGCGCGAAGCCGCCCTGCGCGAGGCCGCCCACCTGCTGGTCACCGGCCGCGACCGGCCCGAGCAGCGCGAACGCGCCACCGCCGCGCTCGCGCTCGCCGACACCCTGCCCGGCGCCCTCACCCACCGGCAGGCCCGGCTGCGCGCCGCCCTCGCCCTCGCCGAGGGCACTCCGGAGACGGTCACCACCCTGCTGGACGCCGCCGGCGGCCTGCGCGACCGCTACCACCTGGCCGCCGTCGCCCTGCTGGCCGGCCGCCCGGCACAGACGATCGCCCTGCTCGGCCCGCCCGACCCGACCGGCGACCCGGCGATCGCCCGGCTGCGCGCCCTGCTCGCCGAACGGGCCGGCAACTGGGCCGCCGCACTGGACTGGTACCGACACTTCCTGACCGCAGGCACCGCCCCTTCCCCGGGCACCACCCCGTCGGGTTCAGCGGAAGCCGCCGGCGACTGCGCGGTCTGCGACCGGCCCGCCACCGGCTCCTGCGGCGGCTGCGGCCGCGAGGCCTGCACCGACCACCTGCACACCCCCGACGGCGCCGGCTCACCCCGCTGCGTCCGCTGCGCCGGCCCCGCGCTGCGCGCCGTCCTGGACTGCGCCCGCCGCGTCGGCACGCCCGAGCAGGCCGAACCCGTCCTCGCCGCCTGGGCGGCGGCGCTCGGCGACAGCGCCGCCGCCGCGCCGGTCCGGCTCGACCTCGCCCTGCTGCGCGCCGAACTCGGCCGCCACGACGAGGCGCTGGCCGAACTGCCGCCGGACGCCACCGCCGTCCGCGCCGCCGTCCTGGTCCGCCGGGCCGGCGCCGCCCTCGCCGCCGAACAGCCCGGACGGGCCGCGGGGGACCTGCGCCAGGCCCTCGCCCTCGCCCCCGTTCACCCGCAGGCGGCGGGCACCCTGGTCCTGCTCGCCGAGCACGAGGCGCACCAGCACGCCACCGAGGGCCGCCACCGCGAGGCCTGGGAGGCCTACCGCGAGCTGCTGCTCAAGGACCCGGCCCACCCACGGCTGCTGCACGCCCTCGGCCTGGCCGGCTACCGCCTCGCCGCCGCGTCCGCCGCCGCCTCCGCCGCCGCCGCCGACGACGCCACCACCGCCTCCGGGACAGCGGACGAGGAGGTCTGGGCCTGGACGCTCGGCTGCCTGGTCGCCGCCCTCTACCAGCCCGAGCTGTGGGCCGAGTCCGCCCGGATCACCGGCCGCACCGCCGAACCGCAGCGGCTGGCCGCCGCCCGTACCGGGCTCATCGACCGCCTCCGGGACGACCTGCGCGCCGTCGACCGGGCCGCCGGCCGCAGCGGCGACGAGGTGAGCGCCTGGACGCTGCTCCTCGGCATGGAGGCCCACAGCGCCGACGCCTTCGCCGGCGAGGACGTCCGAATAGCGCTGCCCGGCCGCCCCGCCCGCCGCCTGACGGCCGGCCCCACGCTCGACCGGCTGCTCCGCGCCGAGCCCGAACTCGCCGCCTGGGGCGAGGCCTTCGAGCAGGCCGTCCTGGCCTGGCGGCGGCCCGCCGGCCCCGACGCCCCCGCGCCCACCCGCGCCCTCGCCCTGTTCGGCGTCCTCGGCCCGCAGCGCTACCTGCAGCTGCAGGGCCGGCAGGCGGCCGCCGTCGCCGCCCTGGACGCGGTGGCAGAGAGCGAGCGCGGCGAGGGCTGGCAGGCGCTGCTCGGCGAGTCCCTGGTCAGCCAGGCCCGCGAGCACCACCGCAACCAGGACTGGCGCGAGGCCCTGGACTGCCTCACCCGCGCCCGTTCCGTCCCCGGCGCCGTCCTGCCCGCCGACGCCGCCGCCATCGCCGCCGAGTCCGGCGTGCGGGCCGCCCGCGCGCTGCTCAAGAAGACCGTCGACGACCAGCCCGGCGCGGCCGAGCTGCTGGAGAAGGCGTTCGCGCTGGCCCCCGACGACCCGGAGGTGCGCGGCGACCTCGGCGCCACCTACGCCCAGTGGGCCCGCAAGATCAACAACGAGGACAAGGACTACACCCGCGCCCTCGACCTGCTGCAGAAGAGCATGGAGCTCGTCCCCGGCGACCCGACCGCCCGGCACTTCCTGGAAGCCGCCCTCGGCAACCGAGCCGGCCAGCTCAGCCGCCCCGAATCGACCGACGCGGAGCTCGAGGAGGCCGCCGACGCCTGGCGGAAGCTGATCGACCTCAACTCCGACCCGGACCACAGGCTCGGCCTCGCCTTCGTGCTGCGCCAACTCGCCCGCTCCGCCGCCTTCGCCGACGACCGCGTCCGCGCGGTGCGGCGGATGGCCGAGGCGCTGGACGCCGACCCGGAGTGGGACGGCGACGTCGAGCGCGAGGCCCCGCGCCGGGTCGCGGTGATGCTCGCCAACCACGTGCTGGACGCCATGCAGGACAAGCCGTTCACCGCCCAGGCCGCCATGCTGCAGAAGGCCAAGTCCTACGACGACTCGACCGACATCCGCCGCCTGATGGTCAGCGTCTGGCGCGGCGAGGCCATCGGCCACTACGAGGCCCGCCGCTACCCCGAGGCGATCCGGCTGCTGGAGGAGGCGGTCAGCCTCTCCGACACCCCGGAGGACACCGGCAAGCTGCACCGCGAACTGGGCATCGTCTGCGGCTCGTTCGCCGTCCAGCGGGCCAACGCCCGCCAGCTGCGGGAGGCCCGCGACCTGGCCCGCAAGGCCGTCGAGTACAGCCCGGAGGACACGGAGCTGCGAGCGATGCAGCGACGGATCAACTCGCTCTACTGACCACCCCGACCGGCGGCAACCGCAGGGCAGTTGCCGTCGTCCTAGACCGTGCGCGCCACCGGCCCGTCCGACCGTCGTCCCAGCCGTACCGATCGACCGGCCGTACCGATCGACCTGCTGCACCGAGCGTCCCCGTCGTACCGATCGACCCCGTCGCCGTGAGGAGAGAGACCGCCCGCCATGCCACTGCCTGAACCGTCGCCGTACGAGGTCCTGGGCATCCCGCTCACGGCCGGTGTGCGCGAGATCAACCTCGCCGTCGGACCGGCGATGCGCACGGCCCGCTACACCCGCCAGCAGATCCAGGAGGCCGCCGCGCTGCTGCGGAACCCGGACCGGCGGCTGGAGTCGGACCTCCAACAGCCTCTCCCGCCGGAGCCCGTCGGCCAGGCCGCCGAACTGCTCGCGCCCGCCCTCGCCGAACCGCTGCTGGTGATCGAGCGCCCGCCGCTGCCGCCTGTCCCCGCCCTGCTGGCCCTGCACCGTGCCGAGCTGGCTGCCGACTTCGCCGAGCCCGCCCCGGGCGGCGCCGACCCCGAACCGCCCGTCCCCGCCCGCTACGCGGCCGACCTGTCCGTGCTGCCGCAGATCGAGGTACCCGAGTGACCGAGGCAACGACCGCATCCCTGCTCGACGGCCATCAGCGGCTGGAGCTCCCCACTGGCGTCGAGGATGTCGACCTGGAGCAGAAGTTCGGCCAACTGCTCTTCCGGGCATCCCTGTTGGGGAACAAACTGGCCGAGCAGCGGCAGACCGCCCGGGCCGAGCAGCGCGAACTGCTGGGCATCCTGGTCGACGTGGACGACGCGCTCGCCGCCCTCGGCCTGGACCGCGAACTGGTCGCGCTCGGGCGCGGCGAGGGCATCGAGGCCACCCGGCGACGGCTGCTCGGCCGGCTCGCCAAGGCCAAGGTCCGCCCGATGCGGCTGGAGGGCATGACGGCGGACCCGGATCTGGCCGAGATCGTCGGCGTCGAGGCCCGGCCGGGGGTGGCACCGGAGACGGTGGTGCGGACGGTCGTCACCGGGTTCTTCTGGGAGAACGAAGTGCTGCGGCGGGCCCAGGTTGTGGTCGCCGCACCGGAGTCGGCGCAGGAGCCCGCCGTGCCCGTGGCACCCGCCGAGTCGGACGTGCCCGTGGCACCCGCCGAGTTGGACGTGCCCGTGGCACCCGCCGAGCCGGACACGCCCGAGGCGGTGTCGCCCGACAGCGCCGACGCCAGTACGCCCGAATCCGCCGCCGCACCAGCCGTCCGCGCCCAGCCCAAGGCGGCCCCGCCCCGGGCCCGTCGCAAGGTCACGGTCGCGGGCAAGCGGGCCAAGCGCAAGAAGTAGCCAGAACCACGAGGGGCAAGAGGGGAACGACATGTACCGCACACTCGGCATCGACCTGGGCACCACCAACTCCGTGGTCGCCCACCTGCGCCGGGGCGAGCCGGAGATCATCTTCAACCGGCAGAACCAGGAGGCCACGCCCTCCGTGGTCGGCAGCGGCCGCAAGGGCGAGCTGCTGGTGGGCTCCACCGCGCGCGGCCGGGTCGCCATCGACGGCGCCAACGTGATCCGCTCGGTCAAGCGCTTCATGGGCCGCAAGTTCAAGGACCCGCAGGTCCAGGCCGCCCTGAAGGAGGTCGACTACAAGGTCACCGCGGGCACCGACGGCGACGTCAACGTCTGGTTCAACGGCCGCTCCTACACGCCGATCGAGATCTCCGCGATCATCCTGCACCGGCTCAAGGAGGACGCCGAACAGCGCTTCGGCGAGCCCTTCCCCCGGGCCGTCATCACCGTCCCCGCCTACTTCGGCGAGCGGCAGGTCGCGGCCACCCAGGAGGCGGGCCGGATGGCCGGCCTGCACGTGCTGCGGATCATCAACGAGCCGACCGCGGCGGCGCTCGCCTACGGGATCACCTCGGAGGCGGGCGACGAGGGCAAGACCGTACTGGTCTACGACCTCGGCGGCGGCACCTTCGACATCTCCATCCTGCTCCTGGTGCCCGGCTCGGTCTCGGTGCTCGGCATCGAGGGCGACAACCTGCTCGGCGGCGACGACTTCGACCGCGCGATCACCACCGCGCTGCTGGAGGACATCCGCGAGGAGTACGGCTCGGACTACCAGCCCGACCTGCGCGACCGCCCGAAGATCGCCTCCACCGCCGAGACCATCAAGATCGAGCTGTCCAACCAGGAGTCCTCCGAGGTCATCCTGCCCGGCCTCGGCGCCGGACAGCTGGTGCTGGAGACGGAGTTCGAGCGCGCCCGCTTCGAGGAGCTGATCGAGGCCCAGATCGAGCGCACCATCGAGCTGACCCACAAGGCCATCATGCAGGCCAACCTGACCGTCGGGGACATCGACGAGGTGGTGCTGGTCGGCGGCTCGACCGCGATCCCGCTGGTCGCGCGGCGGCTCGGCGAGGTGTTCGGCCCCCGCCGGATCCGGCGCGGCGTCAACCCGATGCAGTGCGTGGCGCTCGGCGCGGCCGTGCAGTCCGCGCTGGTCGGCGAGGTGGAGTGCCCCGAGTGCCGGGCCCCCGGCGACCTCTCCGCCTCCAACTGCGCCAACTGCGCGACCTCCCTGCTCGGCGGCGACCGGGTCTCCTGCCCGACCTGCCACATCCCGGTCCACTCCGAGGCCGCCGACTGCCCCAAGTGCGGCCAGGACATGGCCGGTTCGGGCGCCGGCGGCACGGCCATCCCGAAGCAGGCGCAGGCCGCCACCGTGGTGCGCAGCGACAACTGCCCGCGCTGCGGCACCCCGGCCGCGCCCGGCGTCACCGCCTGCGAACTGTGCGGCGAGGCACTCAACTCGGCGGCCCCCGGCCAGACCAAGGTGATCTCCACCGCCGCCGAGGACGTCGGCCTGCGCTGCGCCTCCTGCGGCCAGGTCAGCCCGCCCGGCAGCGAAATCTGCACCGGCTGCGGGGAGTTGATGCAGGTCACCAACCCCTTCGACATCACCCCGAAGAACCTCGGCATCGAGCTCAACGACGGCCGCCTCGCCGTCATCATCCCCAAGAACTCCAGCTACCCGACCAGTTCGCCGGTCAGCCGGGAGTTCGTGGTCTCCGGCAGCGGCCGCCAGCGGCTGGAGATCGCGGTCTACGAGGGCGAGCACGAGATCGCCCAGCAGAACGAGCTGATCGGCCACCTCACCCTGCGCCTGCCCGAGGGCCTCGGCGGCCGTACCCCGGTCGACGTCTCCTTCGGCCTCGACCGCGACCGCACCATCACCCTGTCCGTACGGATCCAGGGCGGCGCGGAGAAGACCGTCAAGCTGGAGCGGGTCACCCTGGACCCCGAGCTGAAGGTCCAGGTCGAGGAGCAGCAGCGGCAGATCGAGACCTTCACCGACCGCTGGGGCGGCGAGCTGACCGAGGCCGAGATGCGCGAGGCCCAGCGGCTGATGGACGCCCTGGACGACCTGGCGGCCGGCCAGACCCGCGGCCAGTCGGTGGACGAGGCGCTGGAGCGGGCCCAGCGCCAGCTCAAGGCCCAGCGCTGGGTGCGCGGCTCGGAGGCGTACCTGAGCCTGTTCATCCACTACTGCGAGAAGCACCTCGACCCGAGCGACCTGGACCGGCTCCGGTCGGTCTCCGCCGAGCTGCGGCTGCGCCGCGAGGCCGCCGACTGGGAGGGCGCGATGCGCGCGGCCCAGCGCGCGGACGAGCTGTGCGACGCGCTCGGCCACACCATGCGGATGCTCACCATGTGCAACGTCTACGTGACCCAGAACATGGTCTCGCCCGCCCTGGGGCAGCTGATCATGGCCGAGCTGCGGGGTCTGGACGCCGCGGTGGAGGCGCCCAACATGGAGGAGGTCAACAAGCACATGTCGAACCTGCTGGCCCTGTACGCGCAGGCGCAGCGCGAGCTCGGAAGTGAGCCGGCCGCCGAGTCGCTCGGCCCGGTGCGCCCGGAGGAGGCGGGGCCGCGATGAGCGCCGTGGCGGACCTCGAGGTGCCCTGCCCGCTGTGCAAGGTCGCGGCGGACCCGCAGAGTCTGTGCTGCCCGTCCTGCCGGGAGGACCTGTCCGCGCTGTTCCGGCTGCGTTACGCCGGTCGGATCGATTACAACCGGGCGCTGGAGGCCCTGGCGGCCGGTGACGAGGCGACGGCGCGGTTCCGGCTGCGCGGCGCCCTGGAGGCGGAGCCGGGGCTGCATCCGGCCCGGGAGCTGCTGGAATCACTGAGCGTGGCTGGGCCCGCCGGGCCCGCGCCGGCGGGGCGGGACGGCGACACGCCCTCTGAGTGACCAATTCGGACGCTCCCGGCCTGCCGTCGAGTTCGATCGGTGCGAGTGTGATCGTCACACGGATGTTCGCCACCCTCACAAGGAGTGACGCAATGCGTCTTCGCACCTACCTCGCCGCCCCGGCCCTCGCCGCGGTGTGCGTGCTCGCCGGTGCCGGTACCGCCGCCGCCGACGCCAACGCCCATGGTGTCGCCGTCGGCTCGCCGGGTGTCCTGTCCGGCAACGTGATCCAGATCCCGATCCACATCCCGATCAACGTCTGCGGGAACTCGGTCAACCTGTTCGGCATCGCCAACCCGGCCATCGGCAACACCTGCGTCAACGCGTGACCCGAGCACTGGGGCCGTCCGTCGAGCACGACGGACGGCCCCAGCGCTGTGCCCGGCTCGCGTCGTGCCCGGCTCACGTCGTGTCGTGCGCGGGTACCCCCGTTCGGGGGTGGCGGGGTGGCCCGTGGACCGGGACCATGGTCCCCGACCCGCCCCGCCGTACCCAGGAGTCACCACGTGCCGACCACGCCGACCCCGCGCAGCTACGCCTCCGGCACCTCGGACGTCCCGCTGCTCGGCGACACCATCGGGGAGAACCTCGACCGCGCGGTACGCGCCTTCCCCGACCGCGACGCCCTGGTCGACCGCCCCACCGCCCGCCGCTGGACCTACGCCGAACTCGCCGCCGACGTCGACGCCCTGGCCCTCGGCCTGCTGGAACTCGGCATCGCCAAGGGCGACCGGGTCGGCATCTGGGCACCCAACTGCCCCGAGTGGACACTCACCCAGTACGCCACCGCCAAGCTCGGCGCGGTCCTCGTCACGGTCAACCCCGCCTACCGCGCGCACGAGTTGGAGTACGTGCTGAACCAGGCCGGCATCCGTTTGCTGGTCGCCGCCGATCGGTTCAAGACCTCCGACTACGCCGCGATGGTCGAGGAAGTCAGGCCACGCTGCGCCGAGTTGGAGCGCGTTCTGCTGATCGGCAGCCCGGCCTGGGACGACACGCTCGCCGCCGGCCGACGGGCCACCCCGGCGCTGGCCGCGGAATTCGCCGAACGCCAGGGCGAGTTGGCCCCCGACGACCCGATCAACATCCAGTACACCTCGGGGACCACCGGATTCCCCAAGGGTGCGACCCTGTCGCACCACAACATCCTCAACAACGGGTACTTCGTCGGCGAGCTGCTCAACTACACCGAGCAGGACCGGATCTGCATCCCGGTGCCCTTCTACCACTGCTTCGGCATGGTGATGGGAAACCTGGCCGCCACGTCGCACGGCGCCTGCATGGTCATCCCGGCCCCCTCCTTCGAACCCGGCGCCACCCTGGCCGCCGTCGCCGCCGAGCGCTGCACCTCGCTGTACGGCGTGCCGACCATGTTCATCGCCGAACTCGCCGACCCCGACTTCGAGCGCCACGACCTCGGCAGCCTGCGCACCGGCATCATGGCCGGCTCACCCTGCCCGAGCGAGGTGATGAAGGAGGTCATCGGGCGGATGGGCATGGCCGAGGTCTCCATCTGCTACGGCATGACCGAGACCTCGCCGGTCTCCACCCAGACCCGGGTCGACGACTCGGTCGAGCGCCGGGTCTCCACCGTCGGCCGGGTCGGCCCGCACCTGGAGGTCAAGGTCGTCGACCCGGCCACCGGCCGCACCGTCCCGCGCGGCGAGCCGGGCGAACTGTGCACCCGCGGCTACTCCGTCATGCTCGGCTACTGGAACGAGCCCGAGCGCACCGCCGAGGCCGTCGACGCCGCCCGCTGGATGCACACCGGGGACCTCGCGGTGATGGACGAAGACGGCTACCTCGCCATCACCGGGCGGATCAAGGACATGGTGATCCGCGGCGGCGAGAACCTCTATCCGCGCGAGATCGAGGAGTTCCTCTACACCCACCCGGACATCCTCGACGTCCAGGTCATCGGCGTCCCCGACCCGAAGTACGGCGAGGAGCTGATGGCCTGGGTCCGGATGCGCGAGGGCGCCGAACCGCTCACCGCCGAGGCCGTCCGGGCGTACTGCACCGGCCGGCTCGCGCACGTCAAGATCCCGCGCTACGTGCACGTGGTCGAGGAGTTCCCGATGACGGTGACCGGGAAGATCCGCAAGGTCGAGATGCGAGAGGCGGCGCTGCGGATCCTGGGGCTGTAACGCCCCGGGGCGGTGGTGCGTCGGGCCGGTGGTTGCGTCGGGCCGGTGGTTGCGTCGGGCCGGTGGTGCGTCGCATGGCGGGGCGGCGCGTGCCGGTGGTGTGCGCTCGTCCGGGTGGGTGGAAGAGCGGGCCATGGAGAATGCGGCACCGTCGGGGTGCGCACAGTCCAGCCATGACCGCTCACACCCCGGTCCGCTCGCTACTCGCGGACGCCGCCCTCGCCGTGGTCCTCGCCCTGGCCCTCGCGTACCCGGCCGCGCCCGCCCTCGCCGACCCGGCAGGACCCACGGCCGCCTGCGCCCGCAACCCCGTCGACCGGCACCCCGTCGACCGGCACGGCGACGCCGCCGACCCCGCGCCGGCCGGCCCCTGCGCCCGCTGACCGGGCCAGTCCGGAGAGCGGACCCCCACACCCGGCGGGACAGTGTGATCATGCCCCTCGACGTCACAGTGGAACACCTGATCCCCCTGCCGCCCGCCACCGTCGCCGGCTACGCCATGGACTGGCGCCACGACCACGAGTGGACCCAGGGCATCCGCAACGCCACCCTCACCCGGGAGGCCGACACCGGCGGCTTCGGCGTCGGCGCCGAGGTCACCCGGACCGCCCACTTCCTCGGGCGGCGCTTCGACTACGTGCTACGGGTGGCGGGCTACCACCCGCCGCAGATGCTCGACATGGTCTCCGTCGCCGGGCCGATGCCCATGCACGTCACCTACACCTTCGAACCCACCCAGGCCGGCACCTTCGCCCGCATCCGCGTCCGCGGCGGCACCTCCGTCCACCACCGGCTCGCCGCGCCGCTGATGTCCCGCCAGGTCCGTACCGCCCTCACCAAGGACCTCCGCGCGCTCGAGGCCCGCCTCACCAACTGACCTCCTCACCAACCGGCCGCCTCACCTCCTGGCCGCCGCATCGACGTCGCACCTGCACCTTCGCCCTGTCCCCGCCCCCGCCCGTCCACTGCCGTTCCACTTCCTCCGGTATCGTGCGCCGTCGTCCGGGCCCGACGAGGAGAGGTGCAGGTCGATGAGTGGGGCGGCGCCGGGGTCGGCGGCCGGGTCGGGTGAGCTGCGGCGGCACCTGGGCGTGTTCGACGCCGTGGTGATCGGGCTGGGGTCGATGGTCGGCGCCGGCGTGTTCGCCGCGCTGGCGCCCGCAGCGGCCGCCGCCGGGTCCGGGCTGCTGATCGGGCTGGCGCTGGCCGGCGTGGTGGCGTACTGCAACGCGACCTCCTCCGCCCGGCTCGCCGCCCGCTACCCGCAGTCCGGCGGCACGTACGTCTACGGCCGCGAGCGGCTCGGCGAGTTCTGGGGCTACCTCGCAGGGTGGGGCTTCGTCGTCGGCAAGACCGCCTCCTGCGCGGCGATGGCGCTCACCGTCGGCTCGTACGTCTGGCCGGCCCAGGCGCACGCCGTCGCGGCCGCCGCGGTCGTGGCGCTGACCGCGGTCAACTACGTCGGCGTACAGAAGGCGGCCTGGCTGACGCGGGCGATCGTCGCCGTCGTGCTGGCCGTGCTCGCCGCCGTGGTCGTGGCCTGCCTGACCGGCGGCGACGCGGACACGGCCCGCTGGGCGGTCGGTGCCGACGCTGGCTTCCACGGCGTGCTGCAGGCCGCCGGCCTCCTCTTCTTCGCCTTCGCCGGGTACGCCCGCATCGCCACCCTCGGCGAGGAGGTCCGCGACCCGCAGCGCACGATCCGCCGCGCGATCCCGCTCGCGCTCGGCATCACCCTGGTCGTCTACACCGCCGTCGCACTCGCCGTCCTGGCCGTCCTCGGCCCCGAACGCCTCGCCCACGCCGCGGCGCCGCTGGCCGACGCGGTCCGGGCCGCCGGGGCGCCCGGACTGGTCCCGGTGGTGCGCGCCGGGGCCGCGGTCGCCGCCCTCGGCTCGCTGCTCGCGCTGATCCTCGGCGTCTCCCGCACCACGCTCGCGATGGCCCGCGACCACCACCTGCCGCACCCCCTCGCCGCCGTCCATCCCCGCTTCGGCGTGCCGCACCGCGCCGAGCTCGCGGTCGGCGCGGTGGTCGCCGTCGTCGCGGCCGTCGGCGACGTGCGCGGCGCGATCGGCTTCTCCTCCTTCGGCGTGCTCGCCTACTACGCCGTCGCCAACGCCTCCGCCTGGACCCTCACCCCCGCCGAAGGCCGCCCGGCAAGGCCCGTCCCGATCGTCGGCGCGGCCGGCTGCCTCACCCTGGCCCTCGCCCTCCCGGCCGCCTCGGTCCTCTGGGGCGCCGCCGTCCTCACCCTCGGCGCCGCCGCCTACGGCGCCCGAAAGGCGGCGGCCCGCCGCTGACGGCCGCTCGGCCGACGCAGCAGACGCTGCCCGGCACCTCGGCGAACGCGTCGCCGTTCGCGGTGACGACGCACACCTCCCAGCGCTCACGGCCCGGGCACCGCCGCTTGCTCGTACGTCCGAAAACGCCGACGGCCGGCGCGGCCTTTCCGCCTCGCCGGCCGTCCGTGGGTCGTGGGGGTTACCGGGCGCCCCACTCCTGGTCGGTGTGGACGATCTCGCGGCCGAGCGGCATCAGGGAGATCGGGATCATCTTGAGGTTCGCCCAGCCGAAGGGGATCCCGATGATCGACAGGAACAGCGGAACGCTGGTGATCAGGTGTGCGAGGGCCAGCCACCACCCGGCGAACACCAGCCAGATGACGTTGCCGACGCAGGACGCGGCCCCGGCGTCCGGCCGCTCGACCGCCGTCCGCCCGAACGGCCACAGGATGAAGCCGGCGATCCGAAAGGACGCAATGCCAAATGGGATGGTAATGACAAGCAGGCAACAGATAATTCCGGCGACAATATAGGCCAGGGCCATCCAAATTCCGCAGAAAACCAGCCAGATGACATTGAGAATGAATTTCACCGCACTCATACTTGGCACCTTCTCACGGCTGATGGCGTTGCACTACGACCGTGCCATGCCCACTGGCGAGCGTGTCTACGCCCTCAGGGGTTGTTCCTCAGGGGGCGGTCCGGGTGCCAGCCTCAGGTAGGGGTTCCTTCGGCCTCGGCAGCCGCCAAGGAGGGCCACGTGTGCGGGGCCGACTTCGAGGAACTGTGGATTGTCCTCCTTCTCTCCGTGGCAGTGTTTCGGACGGTCCTCCGGGCGGGGCACGACGCTGCTCCCGTTCACCGAGCGTTCCTGAGCTGCAGCCACTGTCCAAGAGGATCGCGCGGCTGGAATCCCTGCTCGGTACCGAACTGGACGGTCACCACTTCTCCGGGGGTAGTCGGGGACGGCCGGGGTGGCCGGTCATGCGCCGTCTCGGGTCGGCCGCCGGTGCGCTGGCCATCGTCGTGGGCGGCGGGCTGCTCGCGGCCGCTCCGGCCTCGGCCGCCGACCGGCCTCCAGTGGACAGCTACGGCCGGTTCGCATGCCGGTGCCCCGGTCCGACGGCCGTCGGCCGGGGCACCGCCGTCGTGCCGTGGGGTCAGGCCGGGCGGGGGAGGTACGCCAGGCCGTGGGCGCCGGGTTCGGCGAGCTTGGGGACGGTGAGGCGGGAGACGGGGGTGAGGGTGTCGAGGTCGATGACGTCGACGGTGGAGGAGACGACGCAGGAGACGTAGCCGAGGCGGCCGTCGGGGGAGGAGGTGATCGTCAGGGGGAAGAGGCCGACCTGGACGGAGCCGAGGCGGCGGTGGTCGTCGGCGGAGAAGACGGTGAGGCGGCCCGGGAGTTGGCGGGCCGGCTTGGAGTCGGGGTCGGGCGCGGAGCGGACCTCGCCGGCCAGGAGCTTGCCGGTGGAGGTGAGGTGGACCGGGAGGGCGGCGGACTCGGTGGGGAGGGTGGCGACGACCGAGGCCGACCGGGCGTCGATCACGCGGATACCGGGGGTCGCGTCGGGCAGCGCTGCGTAGCCGAGGTAGGGCCCGGCGACGTAGGCCCGGGTGCCGTCGGGGGAGACGGCGAGGCCCTCGCTCCCGGGGACCTCGACCTTGGTGGTCATGACACCCCGGTCGAGGTCCACGATCGAGACGAACGAGGCCTCCTTGTTGGTGGCGAAGCCGGTGCGCCCGTCCGGGGAGATGGCGAACCAGTGCGGGCCGGGGGCGCCGGTGTCGATCCGGCCGATCGGGCGGCGGGTCTCGGTGTCGATGACCACGACGCCGCCGGGGCGGTCCGGGCCGCCCTCCACACTGACGTAGAGGCGGCGGTGATCGGTGTCCAACGCCAGCCCGTGCGGGCCGTGTTCGGGGGCGAGGTCGATCACCTCGACGACGCGGCGGGTGTCGGCGTCGATCACGGTCAGTTCGGTGCGGCGGCCGTTGTGCGCGTGGTAGTAGCCGGAGTTGTAGGCGGTGGCGCACCAGAGCAGCCGCTGGGTCGGGTCGAAGCACAACTCGTGGGGCTCGGCGATGACTTCGAGGGTGTCGAGGAGCCGGTCGGTGGCTGCGTCGAAGAAGGAGACGGTCGGGCCGCTCTGGCTGACGACGGCGAGGACGTCACCGGCGAGGTGGGAACGGTCGGTACGGACGGTTGACACAGGTGCTCCTTGCGGCGGGTTTCCGTGCGGACGCTTCCAGTCTCGGCGCCCCGGGTCGGGCAACACCATGCAAGGATTGGCAGGGAATAGTTGACCAGAACGCAAAAGTGCAGCTCAGGAGCCATGGATGGACCTCAATCTGCTGCGGGCCCTGGACGCCCTGCTGCAGGAGAACAGTGTGACCCGGGCCGCCGAGCTGCTCGGCACCTCGCCGGCGGCGGTGAGCCGGACGCTGGCCCGGCTGCGCCGCGCGGTCGGGGACCCGCTGCTGGTGCGGGCCGGGCAGGGGATGGTGCCGACCCCGCGGGCGCTCGAACTCCGGGAGGAGGTGGGCGCGTTGCTGCGCGGCTGCGAGAACGTGCTGCGGCCCGGGGCGGGGTTCGCGCCCGTGCACCTGGAGCGGACGTTCACCGTGCAGACCAGCGATGTGGTGCTGGTCCGGGTGGCCGGGCCGGTGACCGAGCGGATCCGCGCGGAGGCGCCGAAGGTCGACGTGCTGTTCCTGCCGGAGGCGCTGGAGGGCGGGCCCGCGCTGCGACAGGGGCCGGTGGACGTCGAGGTGGGGGTGCTCGGGCAGTTGGATCCGGAGATCCGCACCCGGCCGCTGGTCCGGGCGCCGCTGGTGGGCGTGGCCCGCAGCGGCCATCCGCTGTTCGAGGGGCGGATCACCGCCCGGCGCTTCGCCGCGGCCGACCACATCGGCATCTCGCGGCGGGGCAAGCAGCTCGGGCCGATCGACGCCGCGCTGGCCGAGCGCGGGCTGCGCCGCCGGGTGGCGGTGGTGGTGCCGAGTCACACCAGTGCGATGCTGCTGGCCCGGGACAGTGACCTGGTCACGCTCGGCCTGGCGGACTGGCTGCCGCAGACGATGGCCGCGCTGGGTCTGCGCACCTTCCCGATCCCGCTCGAACTCGCCCCGCTGGAACTGGGGATGGCCTGGCATCCGCGCAACTCGGCGGATCCGGGCCATCGTTGGTTCCGCGAGCACCTGGCAGCGGCGGTCCGGCAGGCGCGGGGGGACTGAGCGAGGCGTTGAGGGGATGTGGGCCGGGCGCGGTACGGATCCCACTGTCCGTACCGCGCCCGGGAATCAGCTGAACCGTCGGCTACCGGCGGAGCGGTCCCTCGCAGGTGTAGTCGGCGGTTCCGGCCTTGCCGTTGGTCCAGACGTCGACCTTGCCGAAGCTGCAGTTCATGTCGTTGAGGTTGTTCGCTTCCTCGACGTTCTTGGTGCGGGTGAGGATGAAGTAGTCCACGGTGTCGGACATGTCCTTGAAGACCTTGTCCGGGTTCTTGGCGTCGGAGAGGTTGGCGGTGATCTTGCCGGTGCAGATGAAGCGCATCGGCTTGTTCGCCCAGTCGCCGTTGTTCTTGCAGGTGGGGGTGGCTCCGGTGGCGTCGGCGAACTCGTCCTGGACGTCGGAGGCGTCGGAGAGGTCGAGAGCGCCGTCGGCTATGAAGGAGGTCGACGGGACGTACAGGTTGTCGACGTTCTTGATCTGCGCGTCGAGGAAGGCGGAGTACTCGCCCTGCAGGGCGGCGTCGGCGCCGACGCGGTCGCGCCAGGCGTCGAAGCCGGCCGGGTCGTCGGCGCGCTGGTAGCCGTACATCTCGCGCAGCAGCGAGGGGTGCTGCTGCCAGAGGAACTCGAAGAAGGTGCCGGCGTAGTTGTAGAAGTGGAACGCCGGGGTGTCGGTGTAACGGGCGTGCAGGAGTTGGGCGATGGTCATCCGGGGGATGCCGGCGGCCTCGTCGGCGGCGAGTTTGCGGACCAGCGACTTGCGCACCAGGATGCCCTGGTCGCGGGTGGAGCCGTCGAAGAACTCGGCGGTGCCCTCGTCCATCGCGGTGGTCTTGTCGTTGGCGTACCAGCGCGGGTCGCCGAAGTAACCCGGCACCGCCCAGCGGCCGTTGAGGTAGTGCACGTACTCGTGGCGGAACAGTTCCTCGAGGGTGAGCATCGAGTCCTGCGGGACGCGCCGCTGGTAGGTGTAGAAGGTGGCGCCGCTCTCGATGTACATGCCGCCGTTGCTGGTGCTGTAGCCGGTGAGGATCGGCTGGTAGACCTCGTAGTCGGCGCGCGAGGCGTACAGGTGGATGTGCAGGGTGGAGTTGACGTCGCCGGCGAGCGGCTGGTCGGTGCCGAGGACGCGGAAGTACTGGCTCTTGACCTGCTTGCTCGCGTAGTACATCTGGTCGACGGTGGCCTTGTCGAGGGCGGTGCGGACCTCGATGGCGCCGTTGTCGTAGGTGTACGTGTGCGGGAAGAGCTTCGTCTCCAGGTCGGAGATGCAGACGCCGTACTGCTTGCAGACGCCGTAGGTGTTGGCCCAGCCGATGGCCTTGGCCCACGGGTCGGACCACTCGCCGAAGGCGGTCTTGGTGGCGGCGATCACCGGGCCGAGGTCGGCGAGGGTGGCGTCGCGCAGGGCCGGGACCTGCCCGAAGCGGCCGTACTCGGCGACGGCGTCGCGGGCGGCCCAGGCGTTCTTGGTGCCCTTGAGGTGACCCCAGGAGGCGTAGGCGCGGAACGCGGCGCGGTAGTCGGCGTCGGCGGCGACGGCGGCGAGGAAGGCCGGGTCCTGGTTGTAGATGCCGAGGTAGTTGAGGTTGAGCGCCTGGAGGACGGCGTTGCCCCAGGGGCCGCTGTCGGCGACGGTGGTACCGGGGGCGAGGACGCCCAGGATGCGCCGGGCGAGGCCGAGGTTGTGCTGGCGCAGGCCGTCGGCGCCGGCGGTGATAGCGGTCTCACGCAGGATGTTCGCGGCGAGGTCCGTGCGGTCGAAGGCGTGCGCGCTGCCCGCGTACGCCGTGATCGCCTGCTGGACGGAGCCGAGGGTGGCCGGGTCGCCGAGGTTCAACTCGTGGTGGCCGTAGGCGTGGTAGGCCGTGGCGTGCAGATACGTCCACAGCTCGTAGAGGTGTGAGGCGCCGGTGCCGTCGTCGGTGGCGGACAGCTGGGTGATCCGGTCGGCGACCGCCCGGACGTGGGCGTTGTCCATGGTGGTGGTGAAGCGGGCGTCCCAGGTCCAGAGGACGGAGCGCAGGCAGCCGTCGGCGGTGACGGCCGGGTCGGTGAGGAAGGCGGTCAGCTGGTCGGCGCCGAGGCCGGTGAAGCCGTCGACGGTACAGGGCACGCCGGCGGCGGTGCGCGGTGCGGTGGCGGAGGGTGCGGCGGCCACCTGGTCGGCGGTGGGGGCGGGGGCGCCGACGTGGTCGGGCAGCAGGCCGGGGACGAGGCCGGTGCCGAGCGAGCCGCCGCCGGGGGCCGGGGCGGGGGCGCCGGGCTTGGCGGTGGCGGTGCCGAGGTGTTCGGCGTCGTCGTACGCGGTGGGCTGGTCGGCCGTGGCCGGGGTGGCCGGGCCGGCCGGGGTGGGGTTGGCAGCGGCCGTTGTGGTGGAGGCAGTGGCGGAGGGGGAGGTGGTCGGGGGTGTCGGGGTGAGGGCCTGGGCCGTCTGCAGGGTGGGCAGGGTGAGGGTGACGGCCATGGCGGAGGCGAGCAGGACTCGCCTGGCAACGCGGGAAGTTGACACCGAATCTCCTGGAGGGGAAGTGGCAGGGCGGTGCGCGGCGGCAGTGCCGTGGGTTCCGGCCCGGGACTGCCGGGGGAGGCGAGGGCGGGCGTTGCGGGGTTGGGGCGCCCTCGAGTGAGCCGTAACATAGCAATGTGAAATTGCACCTGCCAAGAGGGTGAACGGAGTTGACTCCGAGTCGGCCCGCCGCCCCAGTTCGCGATACCCTGCGGGGGTACATGCGGGCGGAAGTGGAAGCGGAAGCGGTCGGGAGGCGGAGGATGGCGCAGCGGCAGCCGTTCGGTCCCCCGGTGCCGTGGGCGCTTCGCCTGCTGCTCCTCGCCGCGCTGCTGCTCGGTGTCGTGACGATGCACACGCTCGGCCATCCGACCGGTGGACACGGGGGTCGTGGCGGACACGGCGGGTACGCGGATCACGGCGGGCACGGGGATCCGGGGCCTCGTGCGGTCGCGGCGCAGCAGCCGCCGGAACACCACGTGATGGCCGGCCGGCCCGGACCTGCCGAGCCCGTCCGGTCCGCGACCGCCGACCCGGCCTCCTCCGCCGGCGGCATGGACCCGATGACGGTCTGCCTCGCCGTCCTCGCCGGCTGGACCCTGGTGCTGCTCGCCGCCGGCCCGCTGCTGCGCCGCCGTGGCGACGCGGCCGCCGACGTGCGGGCCCGCCTGCTGCGGGCCGTCCGCGCGCTGCCCCCGCCCGGGGGCGGACGGATACTCCTCGCCCGGCTCTCGGTGCTGCGTCAGTAGGCGCGCGCCCGCCGTCCCGTGCCCGCGGGCGCTCCGAAGCGCTCGCGCCCGCGCGGGCAACGGCTGACGCGACGTCCTGCACGCCCACACCACCACCGCACGAGGTGCACTCCGTCATGCGTACACCCACCCGTCGTACCGTCCTCGGCGCCGCGCTCGCCGCCGCCGGGACCGGCCTGCTCACCGCCTGCTCGTCCGACTCGATGAAGGGCATGGACCACGCGTCCATGAACCACGGCGCCACCGGCGCCACGGCCGGTGCGAGCGCCCCGGCCTCCGCCGCCCCCGCCGGATTCGTCGCCCCGAACGGTCCCGAGGTCGCCGCCGCCGAGGCGAAGCGCAACCCCGGCCCGGAGCGGAAGATCACGCTCACCGCCACCGAGACCACCCTCGACCTCGGCGGCCGCACCGTCCGCAGCTGGGCGTACGGCGACCGTCTGCCGGGTCAGGAGGTCCGCGCCACCGTCGGCGACACGCTCGCCGTCACCCTCGCCAACCACCTGCCGCAGCCCACCTCGCTGCACTGGCACGGCCTCGCGCTGCGCAACGACATGGACGGCGTGCCGGGCTTGACCCAGGCCGCCGTCAAGGCCGGCGCCTCCTTCGACTACCGCTTCGCGCTCGCCCAGCCGGGCACGTACTGGTTCCACCCGCACTCCGGCGTCCAGCAGGACCGCGGACTGTACGCGCCGCTGATCGTCGAGGACCCGAAGGAGCCGTTGCGCTACGACAAGGAGTGGGTCGTCGTCCTGGACGACTGGGTGGACGGCATCGACGGCAGCACCCCGGACGCGGTCCTCGCCGAACTCGCCAAGGGCATGGGCGGGATGGACCACTCGGGCGGCTCGGGCAACTCCGGCCACGACATGTCGGGGATGACGGGAATGCCGACGATGCCCGGGACGGACGCGGGCGGTACGGCGGGCGCAGCCGCCGGCCCCGCCCGGATGCTGATGGGCGCCCGGAGCCCCCTGCTCGGCGGCGACGCCGGCGACGTCGCCTACCCGTTCCACCTGGTCAACGGCCGCCTCGCCACCGCGCCCGAGACCTTCACCGCCAAGCCCGGTGACCGGATCCGGATCCGGCTGATCAACGCGGGCGGCGACACCGCCTACCGGGTCGCCCTCGGCGGCCACGAGCTGACCGTCACCCACACCGACGGCTTCCCGGTCGAACCGGCCACCACCCAGGCGCTGCTGCTCGGCATGGGCGAACGCTACGACGTCCTGGTCACCGCCAAGGACGGCGTCTTCCCGCTGACCGCGCTCGCCGAGGGCAAGAACGCCACCGCGCTGGCCGTGCTGCGCACCGGCGGTGGCGCCGCGCCCGACGCCTCGGTGCGCCCGGCCGAGCTGGACGGCCGGCTGGTCACCGCCGGGCAGCTCAAGGCCGACCCGAGTGTCCGACTGCCCGCCAAGTCCCCTGACCGCGCGGTGCAGTTGGAGCTCACCGGCGGCATGGCGAAGGCCGACTGGGCGTTCAACGGCCGCCGGTACGACCCGGCGCAGCGCTACCCGGTGGCCGCGGGCGAGCGGGTGCGGCTGGAGTTCCGCAACAGCACGAGCATGTGGCACCCCGTCCACCTGCACGGACACAGCTTCGCGCTGCCCGGCGACGGCCCGCGCAAGGACACCGCGATCGTGCTGCCGGGCACGACCCTGGCCGTCGACTTCGACGCCGACAACCCGGGGCTGTGGATGGTGCACTGCCACAACGTGTACCACGCGGAGGCGGGCATGATGACCGTCCTCGGCTACCGGGCCTGAGCGCGGGGTCCGCCGGCGCCCCCGCGCCCCGAGCCGCCCCGGCGGACCCCGAGCTGCCCCGATGGACCCCGAGCTGCCCCGATGGACCCCGAGCCGCCCGGCGACTCGGGGTCCGCCCGCTGCGCCGCCGGGTCCCGCACCCGGACCACTGCACCGTGCCACCCACGCCGACCTGCGCCTTCATGACGTTTTCTTAACGCGGGCCGATGACATCTCCTTAACGGTGGTCGCATAGCCTGGCGCACTGCCGTCGCCCGACGGCGCTTTTACGGGGTCTTTAAACAAGAGGTGCAAGGTGGTTTCGTCGGGTTCGACGGGGTCGACTGAGAAGCCGGTGGCGGCGTCTCCGTCGGCGCGAATACGGTTGCGCAGCTGGCTGCTGGAGGACGTGAGCGCGGAGAAGCCCGCGCAGCGGTCCGAGGCGGCCGGCGGCCCGGAGGCGTCGCACGAGGGCGCGGCGGCGGGGGAATCCGCCGCGCACGGTGCGCACGCCGGCCAGCGCTGGTGGCGGGTGATGTGCCTGACCGGCCTGGACTACTTCTCGACGCTCGGCTACCAGCCGGGCATCGCCGCCCTCGCCGCGGGTGTGCTGTCGCCGATCGCCACCATCGTGCTGGTGGTCGTCACCCTGCTGGGCGCGCTGCCGGTCTACCGGCGGGTGGCCCAGGAGAGCCCGCGCGGTGAGGGTTCGATCGCGATGCTGGAGCGGCTGCTGTCGTTCTGGAAGGGCAAGCTGTTCGTCCTCGCGCTGCTCGGCTTCGCGGCGACGGACTTCCTGATCACCATCACGCTGTCCGCCGCCGACGCGAGCGCGCACCTGGTGGAGAACCCGCACCTGACCGGCATGCTCGGCGGCAAGCAGGTGCTGATCACGCTGGTCCTGGTGGCGCTGCTCGGCGCGGTCTTCCTCAAGGGCTTCAGTGAGGCGATCGGCCTGGCGGTGGCCCTGGTCGGGGTGTACCTGGCGCTGAACGTGGTCGTGGTGGCCGTCGGCCTCTGGAAGATCATCGAGGCGCCGCACGTGGTCACCGACTGGACGGACGCGCTGACCGTCCAGCACGGCAACCCGATCGTGATGGTCGGCGTGGCTCTGGTGACCTTCCCGAAGCTGGCGCTCGGCCTGTCCGGCTTCGAGACCGGCGTCGCGGTGATGCCGCACATCGAGGGCGACCCCGACGACACCGAGGAGAAGCCCACCGGCCGGATCCGGGGTGCCCGCAAGCTGCTCACCACGTCTGCCGTGATCATGAGCTGCTTCCTGATCGCCACCAGCTTCATCACCACGCTGCTCATCCCCGCCGACCAGTTCAAGCCCGGCGGCGACGCCAACGGCCGCGCCCTGGCCTACCTGGCGCACCAGTACCTCGGCGGCGCCTTCGGCAGCGTCTACGACCTCTCCACCATCGCGATCCTCTGGTTCGCCGGCGCCTCCGCGATGGCGGGCATGCTCAACCTGCTGCCCCGCTACCTCCCGCGCTACGGCATGGCGCCGCACTGGGCGCGCGCGGTGCGGCCGATGGTGATGGTGCTGACCCTGATCGGCTTCCTGGTCACCTGGATCTTCGACGCCGACGTCGACGCCCAGGGCGGCGCGTACGCGACCGGTGTGCTGGTGCTGATCAGCTCGGCGGCCATCGCCGTCACCATCGCCGCGCACAAGAAGCGCGAGCGGGGCTGGACCGTCGCCTTCGCGGCGATCTCCGCGATCTTCCTCTACACCACCGTGCTGAACTGCATGGAGCGGCCGGACGGTCTGAAGATCGGCGCCTGCTTCATCGCCGGCATCATCCTGGTCTCGCTGCTCTCCCGGCTGCGCCGGGCCTTCGAGCTGCGGGTCACGAACGTGGAGCTGGACGATGTGGCGGAACGTTTCATCAGGGACTACGCGCACCGTCCGCTGCGGCTGATCGCCAACGAGCCGAGCCACCGCGACAACGCCGAGTACCGCGACAAGATCCGCCAGATCCGCGCCGACAACGACATCCCCGGCGAGGACGACCTGGTCTTCGTCGAGGTGACCGTCCGCGACGCCTCCGACTTCGAGTCCGCGCTGACCGTCCGGGGCGAGGTCCTGCACGGGCGCTACCGGGTGCTCACCCTGGAGAGCTCCAGCATCTCCAACGCGATCGCCGCGCTGGCGCTCACCGTCCGGGACCGCACCGGGCAGCGGCCGCACCTCTACTTCGAGTGGACCGAGGGCAACCCCTTCGCCCAGTTCCTGCGGTTCTTCCTGTTCGGACAGGGCGAGGTCGCGCCGGTCACCCGCGAGGTGCTGCGCGAGGCCGAGCCGGACCGCTCGCGCCGCCCGCGCGTACACGTCGGCTGACCGGCAGCCCCTGACCCCCTCGGCCCCCCGGCGCCTGCACCACGGCCCGTCCGCTCCCGGTGAGCGGGCGGGCCGCCGTCGTTCCCGGGGTCGCCGCGGTGCTCGCGGTGGTGCTCCCGGCCGTCTGACGGCGTGACGCCGCCCACGCCCGGGAGGGGAGGGCGTGGGCGGCGGGTCAGGAGGGGTGGGTCAGGACGGGGTCAGGTCAGGACGGGGGCAGGACGGGTCAGGACGGGAGGTCGAGGACCATGCCGGGCTGGATGAGGTCCGGGTCCTCGCCGACGGTGCGGCGGTTCAGGGCGTAGAGGGCGGGCCAGCCGCCGGGCACGTGGAGGCTCTCGGCGAGGTCGGCGAGGTTGTCGTTCTCGCGGACGGTCCAGGTGCCGTCCGTGGAACCGGAACCGGAACCGGAACCGGAGGCGGAGACAGCGGGGGCGGAATGGGAAGGCCGGGCGGCTGCGGGCGGCGGGGTGGTGGCCGGGGGCGGCAGGGCGCCGTCGCGGTCGTGGCGGCGGGTGGCGCGGGCGCCGCAGACCGGCCAGGGGGAGAGGCCGCGGCGGCCGGCGAGGTGCTGGGCGACGGCGATCTGCTGGTCGCGGGTGGCGAGGTCGGGGCGCGGGGCGTAGGCGAGGCCGCCGTTCTCGCGCCAGGTGGGCTGGTCGAACTGGAGGCCGCCGTAGTAGCCGTTGCCGGTGTTGACGCGCCAGTTGCCGCTGCTCTCGCAGGCCGCCACCCTGTCCCAGTCGTACCGGTCGCCGCCCGGCCGGCCGGGGTCGGACCCGGTGGCGCGGCCCGGTGGTGCGGCGTGGGCCGCAGGGGCGGCGAGGGCCACGGTGAGGGCGCAGAGCGCGGTGGGGACGAGGCGACGGAGACAGGCGGTGGCAGGCATCGGCGGCTCTCAGGTTCGGGGACAGGACGTGCGCCGTCCGGAGGCGGCGCACTTCCACCGACGCACGACTGAGGGCGCCGCGCCGCCGACACGTCCGGCAAGTCACCCGCACGGCCGCCCGGGACCACCCCGCCGGCCCGCGGCCAACCGGCCGTACCCCCCTTCACCCGCCGACCCCAGAGTGACCGGGACGTTCCTCGAAGAAGAGTACGAACGATGACGATCGATCAGGGCACCGTACGGGCCGAGTTGGGCGTGATCGGCGGCTCGGGGCTCTACGCGCTGGGTGATCGAGGGGCCGCGCTTCTCCACCCGCGCTGAATCCCGCTGGTCCACCGCCGACGGCTGGTCGGTGGTCGGCATGACCGGACACCCGGAGGCCGTGCCGGCCCGTGAACTCGGCCTCTGCTACACCTCGTTCGCGCTGGTCACCGACCTCGACGCGGGCGTGGAGAGCGGCGAGGGCGTCACCCACGCGGAGGCGCTGAAGGTCTTCTCCGGGAACGTCGACCGGCTGCGCACCGTGCTCTTCAAGGCGCTGGAGAGACTGCCCGCCGAGCGGGACTGCGTCTGCTCGCACGCCCTGGACGGGGTCGCCACCGGCCTGCCGGGCGTGGTCGCCGGCTGAGCGCCGCGTTCGTCGGTCGGTTCGCCGGTCAGTCCGCCTGCCAGTTCGCCCGTGAGGTCGCCCGGCAGGTTGTGTACCGAGGTTTTCCGGCCGACCGGTGTTCAGCTGCCGTTCGCCGTCCGCACGGTCGGGTGTGGTCCGGCCGTGCGGTTCGGCTGGGAGCCTCCTGGGCGATTCCCGGAGCCCTGGAGGCGGCAGTGGTGGCACACTCTTCGACACGTCCTTCCCGTAGAACGGTCCTTCGGACGGGGACGGCGGTCGGCGCGCTCGCCGCGCTGCCCGCGTCCACGCTGCTGTGGACGCAGCCGGCGGTCGCCGGCACCCCCGGTCCGGAGCAGATCCACCTGCAGTGGGGCGCCGAGCCGTCCCGCGAGATGACGGTCTCCTGGGCGACGGCCGTCTCCGTACAGCGCCCCCGGGTGCGGATCGGGACCCCGCGCGAAGGCGCCGGCCGTACGGTGGACGCGCGCACCCGCAGCTACGTCGACGGGCTCAACAAGGTCGAGACCTTCACCCACCACGCCCGACTGACCGGCCTGCGGCCCGACACCACGTACGTCTACGAGGTGCTGCACGACGGCGCCCAGCCGGTGCGCGGCACCTTCCGCACCGCGCCCGCGCGCGGCCGGGCCGCGTTCCGCTTCACCAGCTTCGGCGACCTGGGCACCGGCGACAACGTGTTCAGCAAGTCCTCGATCCACGGCGCGGCCGCCGTCCGGCAGGTCGAGCAGTTCGCACCGCTGTTCCACCTGCTCAACGGCGACCTCGCGTACGCCAACAACAACCCGCAGCGCCAACCGCAGGCGTGGAACGCCTTCATGAACAACATGGCGACGTCGGCCGCCAACCGCCCGTGGATGCCCACGCCCGGCAACCACGAAGTGGAGGCAGGCGGCGGCGACCTCGGGTACGCCTCCTACCTGACCCGCTTCGAACTGCCGGACAACGGCACCCGCGACCACTGCGGCAACTGGTACGGCTTCCAGGTCGGCTCGGTGCTCTTCGTGAGCCTGGACGGCAACGAGATCGCGGTCGAGGACGACGCCAGCATCGACCCGGCCACCGGGCAGTCCATCTACATCAGCGACTACAGCGAGGGCGCCCAACTCCGCTGGCTGGACCGGCTGTTGTCACGCGCCCGGGGCGGGCGCTCGGTGGACTGGATCGTCGTCTACCTGCACCAGTTCGCGATGTCCTCGTCGGCCGCCAGCCACGGCGGCGACATGGGCATCCGCGAGAAGCTGCTGCCGCTGCTCGACCGCCACTGCGTCGACCTCGTCCTCGCCGGCCACGACCACGACTACGAGCGCACCCACCCGGTGCGCGGCACCGAACCGGGCGGCCTGCTCACCCCGGCCGTCGCCGACGACGACCAACGGCAGATCGACACCTCGCAGGGCACCGTCCACCTCATCCTGGGCGGCGGCGGCACCGCCGGCCACGACGACGTCTACCTGCCCGCCGACGAGAACGGCGTCCGCGAGGCGAGCGTGCGCACCCAGCGGCTCACCTTCAAGGCCGACCCGGACGCCAAGGAGAAGGCCCACTGGTCGGCCGTCACCGACCCGGACACCCAATTCCCGTACGGCGTCGCCGTCTTCGACGTCGACCCCGGGCTGGTCCCGGGCGGCCGGACGACCATCACGGTGTCCTACTACCACTCGGTGCCGGCCACCGTCGCGAACCCGGCCCCGACGCCGGTGCTGTTCGACCGCTTCACCCTGTACCGCGACCGCAGCGACGGCTGGGACGGCTGGGACGAGGACGACCAGGGCGAGGACGGGAACGCCCGGGGCGAGCGCGCCGCCGCCCGGCGGTAGCCGTTCTTCCAGGAGGGCCCGCCGCTCCGCCCCCGGGGTGGGCGGCGCGGCCTGTCCCCTGCCGGTGGGCCAGACATAAACGTCGATGGGCCCCACCGCCCCCCCCCCCAATGGACCCGC
>NZ_JBVISA010000005.1:340994-359649 GCF_055575755.1 Kitasatospora sp. NPDC034035
GGAGAGAGGGAAGACAGGGGAGGGGAAGAAGACCTAGGGGAGGGTCAACCATTGCCCCGGGATTATCCTTCCTCCCGGAAGGCCCCGCCGCTCAGCCCCGGGGCTGAGCGGCGGGCCCTGTCACGTGCCGGTGGCCCGGACGTAGACGTCGGCGGGCCCCGTCGCCGCCTCCGCCAGTGGACGCGCTGTTCGTCAACACCGGCGTCACTGCGTCCGCGCCGTTCGACTCGACGACGGAGGAGATGTAGGACGAGCTGTTCGGCATCAACGCCGAGGGCCCGTACTTCACGGTGCAGGCGTTGGCGCCGCTGTTGCGCGAGGGAAGCGGTGTGGTTCTCACCACGTCGGTGGTGAACGTCCTGGGCCTCGACGCGCTCAGTGTCCACTCGGCGAGCAAAAAGCAGCCCTGCGGTCGATGTGAGGCAACCTCAGCTACCTGCTGTCATGAGCTCGCAATTCAGCCCTTGTAGGCACTCTGCGGGTACGAAATGATCACCCGATTGGTGCTCTTCGCCCCTCAGGCGGTGCGGAGTGCCCGAAACACCGCCCCGGCACGTGACTTCGCGTTCCGGGATCCTTTGCTGTTGAGGAGTGATGGGCAGCATGCCCGGATCAGGAATGGCGAGAACACGTCCCGGCGGGCGCAGGCGGCAGAGGCGCCTGCGCGGCAATTGCCTCATTGCGTTCACCTTGACGGTGGCGCTGCTGATGGTCGGGTCCGCAGGACCCGCCGTGGCGCAGGGGCCCAGCAAGGGACCTGTCGAGGCGTGCGGCGCGCACGCCACGTCCTTCGCCGTCGAACAGGACGCGCCCGTGACGCTCCGCATGGGCTGCGCCCGTGACGCCGGGACGCTCCGGGAGTTGGGGCAGGCCGATGACGACTTGATCATCGCCCTCGATTTCCACGTTCCCCCCGAGGGCCAGGAGCAGTTGGACAAGGTCAAGTCGAGCTGGGCCGGCTCGATACGTGCCGACCAGGACGCGGGCATGAGCGTGGGCGAGTCGGTGGCCAAGCGGCTCCAGCAGAACAGCGTGGGTATCTACCCCCCGAAGGACTGGAGCCCCACCACCGAACACGACGGGCGGGTGGTCTCCGTTGCGGACAGCCTCGTGTTCGTGGTGGCCAAGGCGGAGGTCGGTACCACGGCGAACTGGTGGCAGAAATTTATCGCCGGTGGTGTCGCCCTCGGTGTCACCATCGTCTCCGGAGCCGTGTGCCTGCTCGCGTTCAACGTGGGGGCTCCGGCGGCGGCCCCGGTGTGCGGAGCGGTGAGCGGGGCGATGGGCGCACTCGTCGGTGAGCTGATGAACGCCTATTACGACAACCGTTCGCTGGGTGATGCCGACGTGTGGAAGGAGGCGCTGTCCGTCGCGATGTGGGGCGGCGTCAGCGGCGGCCTCGGCGGCCAGCTGCTGAAATGGGCTGCCACGGGCACGTCCTCCCTGGTGACGAATGCTCAGAAGAGCCTGCGAGGCTTCGCGACGAAGCTGGGGAACATGGGCAATGTCCTCGGATTCATGGCCGACAGCCTCCACGGTATGGGGCCGAATCTGTACGAGGCCCTGCAAAGGATTTCCCGCGGTGTCGGCCAGTCCACGGTGCCGTTGAAGGTCATGGTGGTGGGCGATTCGATGACTCAGGGCTATGAAGGCGACTGGACCTGGCGCTACCGCCTGTGGGAATGGTTCAAGCAGGAGCACATCGACGTCGATCTCGTCGGCCCGTACGAGGGAACCCGGCCGCAGGCGTCCCCCCAGGCCCCGCCCGTGCCGCCCCTGCAGGGGCAAGCCCCGCAACCGGCTGACAGCGCTCCCGTCACCTCGGGCGGGTACGCCGACGGAGTCGCGGCGGACTTCGACACCGACCACTTCGCGGTCTGGGGACGGCAGGCGGCGCAGGACCAGAAACTGATCGCCGAACAGGTGGCGAAGTACCAGCCCGACCTGCTGCTGGTGGGGCTCGGGTTCAACGACATGGGCTGGTTCGTCAGTGGCCCGGAAGGCACTCTGGACAGCATGCGGGCGCTGGTCGACCGGGCCCGCGCCGTCAAACCGGACCTCAACTTCGCCCTGGCCAACGTTCCGCAGCGGACGTTCATCGGCGGCCGGGACGACCTGCCCGCCAACACCACGACGTACAACAGCATGCTCGCGGACGCGATCCCGTCGTGGAGTACCGGCAAGTCCCGCGTGGCCCTGGTCGACTGGGCGGGAAACTACGGCTGCGACAGGAACAGCTGTCCTGCCGGCTACGACGGGCTGCACCCCAACGCCCTGGGCGAATACCAGATCGCCCAGGCATTCGTGCGCACCTTGCACGACAGCTACGGTCTCGGCAGCCAACTGATCAGCATCCCCGCGCATGTCCCCGACCGGCCGACGCTCGCACCGGGCACGATCCGGGTCGACTCCGGACCGAGCGGAATCACCCTGAAGTGGAAACCGGTCTACGGTGCCCGCGGTTACACCGTCCGGCACCGGATCAAGGGCTCCGGCACCTGGACCGAGACGCCGGTCAAAGCGGCCCGCTTCGACACCACCTGGACCCTCGACGGCTGGGAGTGGGAATACCAGGTCCGCACCGACAACGCCGATGACGGGAAGTCCGGGTGGTCCGAAACGCTCAGTGCTACCGCGCACCCGCAGACCGCCGCGGCGCCTACGGGGATCGTCACCCGCGCCACCGCCACCGGCGTAGACGTGTCCTGGGACACGCCGACCGGCCCGTACACCGACACGATCGACCGGTACGAGATCACCACCTGGGACCGGGACACCCCCGGAGCGTTCATCAACAGCACCGCGGTCAAGGGAAACTCGGTGCACGTCGACGGGTTGAACCCGGGCCACCACTACCTCGTCGCGGTGGCCACGTGGAATGCCGCCGGTGGCGGAATGCCGGGCGTCGCCCGTTCCGTCACCGTCGGCGCCGGGACACCACCGGCCCCCAGCGGCTTGCAGGTCACCTCCACCGACGCCACCACCGTGCAGTTGACCTGGACCGGGTCCAGCCAGGCCGCCGGCTACCGTGTCTGGATCCGTAACATCAACGACGGCAGCCCGTCCAAGGCCGACGAATACGTCACCAACGAAGCCGGCCGGGGCATCGCCTACCTGGCCCCCGGCGTCTGGAACTACGAATTCTGTGTCACCGCCGTCAACGGTGAAGCCGAATCCGGTAAGTCCACCTGCGTGGTCGCCTTGCGGCCTCCGTCGAAAGCCGCGGGCGCGGCTTCGCCGACGGACGCCACGCAGCAGGGCAGCCCGCTTTCTGCCCTGATCCGGGCTCCCCTGGCACCGGCCGCGTCGGCCGGATAGCCCCACCTGACGAGACGGCGGCAGGGAACACGCCCTGCCGCCCCTCGCCTGCCGTGCCTGGGGTTCCCCCGGCGGGCGGGAGGTGCTGATCAGCTGAGGGTCTCCCGGCGACCCGCCCTGAGCGAGGACGAACGCTTGGAGGCGCTCGGCCGACTGCTGACCGACGCGGACACACACCGATGCGCCTCAGTGTCGCCGGCCTCATCGTCCTCCTCTACGCGCAACCCCTTGCCCGGATCGTCCAGTTGACGGTCGAGTGACACCGAGCCGCAGCTGATCAAGGGCGCCCAGGAGGAGCCGGCCCGTGTGGCCCAGTGCCGGTACCGCCCCGGTCAGGATCACCGGTGTGAGGGCCTGGCCTGCGTCGAAGCCGATGCCGAGGAGGCCCTGGTACTGCCGTTGGGCGTTGGGGGCCGGCCGGGGGCAGCCGGTCAGGTGCCATCGGCGACCCGATCGCGAAACAGCGGGTGGCGAAGTCGTCACCACGACCCTCACCGGCCTTACCTGCCTCGCCGCACCCGCCCAGGCCGCCGCACCCGCCCAGGCCGCCGGCCCGGTCCCGGTCACCGGCCCGGTCCCGGCCGCCTCGGGGTCGTCACGCTCGGCGACGCCAAGATCGACGCGAAACTCCCCGGCCGCGTCCGGGTCGACGTCGGCTACCTCTGCTCCGTCGCCACCGAAGCCCGCTCGCTCACCGTCTCCGTCGAACAGAAGGACCCGCAGGACTCCTCCTCGATCGCCTTCGGCTCCAGCCGCACCGCCGAAGCCGACGTCATCTGCGACGGGACGCAGCAGCAACGGCAGATCGTCGTCCAGTCCAAGACCTTCAACTGGATCCCCGGCGCCGATGCCGTCCTCACCGCCACCGTCTCCAACCTCGGCGCCACCCCGCCCGCCGCCGCCGACGCCAAACGCGCCACCCTCACCACCCTCGCCACCACGACCTGAGCCCGGACTGCCCTACGCTCGTTCCCTGCGTGGCCCGATCGAGTTGTCGGAGTTGACGGGGAGCTTGCCCGGAGGATCGGCGACGCCCTGGCCCGGGTGCCCCTGGCCGACCCCTCGTAGGTGTGACCCCGCCGGTGATCAGGGCTGCTGTGGTGCGCCGTGATGTTCTACAGTGCTGTAGAAATAAACGACCGGTGAACGGGGACGCACCATGTACAAGCCGCTTCGGCTGCCGCAGCAGGATCGGGCCGACTTCGAGACGGAGCTCGGGCGGGCGCTCGCCGCGCCGCAGGTGCGGGAGGCGCTGCGGGATGCCGTGGGTGGCGCGCGCGGGGTGGAGTGGTTGCGGGGGGTGGCGCGGGAGAACGCGGAGTTCGTGCTGGCCGCGGCGGCGCCGGAGTACGAGCGTTATGCGGCCCTGCGCGCGGATGTGGACGCGGTGGCGCGGCTGCCGGTGGACGTGCCGGCGCGGGAGCGGGCGTCGGGGTGGTGGGGGGTGCTGGGGGTGATCGTGCCGATCATCGGGGTGGCGGCGGCCCTGGCGTTCCTGCTGCTCGGGTACGCGCTGGGGCTGTCCGAGGACTTGGAGGTGCCGGCCCACGGGCTGCTGACCGCGGGGTGGGTCGCGGCCGGCGTGGCGGCGGTGAGTCTGCTGGTCGGCGGGCTGGGGTTGCTGGGTGCGGCGGCCCGGTCGGCGGAGGCGGCGGACGGGGAGGAGGAAGGGCCGGGGGAAGGGCCGGGGGAGTTGCTGCGGGCGCGCAACGCCTGGCGGGTGGCGTTGGCGGAGCGCGGGCTGGTGCCGTACCTGGTGGCGCAGGCGAATGCCGTGCCCGGTCAGTGACGCCGGTCGAGTTTCGGTGAGCGGGCGGCGTCGACGAGGAGGTGGACGGTGTCGAGGGGGATGCCGAGGCGGCGGGCGATCCAGGGGGCGGGGCGGCCGGCCTTGGCGAGCATCCAGGCGGAGTACAACTGACCGAGCTGGGGCGCGTCTTCGGCGAGCAGGAGGGGGCGGATGGCCTCCATGGGGAAGCCTTCGAGGGCGCGGGCGCTGTACTCGCGCCCGTTGGGTCCGACCGGGGGCAGGGGGAGCGGGCGGCGGGCATCGAGCCAGCGGCTGAAGAGTACGGCGCCGACGACCAGCAGGCCGGCGCCGGAGGCACCGATGAGGATGCCGCCGATGACGGGCCGGTCGTCCTCCTCGGCCATGCCGAGGGCGATCTCCTCCAGAATGAGCAGGCCGAGCACGGCGAGCAGGGCCGCGGTCTCGCCGGGGCGCGGGTGGAGCCGGGACGTCGTCATGCGGAACCTCTTCCTCGGCGGGGTGGCCGGGGCGTTCGGGCGGGCGCGGCGATTCACCTTCCGTACAACGGCGGCGGGCGGCGCGGGGCACGCCCCGACAGGCCTGGTGGTGAACGCCGGATAGATGTTGACGTACCGTCAGAGAGCGTGCACAAGAGGCTGGTTGGCTGAAATCCGGAGGCCGCCTCGGGCCAGAATAGCCCGGACATGACAACTTCGACAGAGTTGTCGAAGTTGCGGAACCCGACCGTACGGCAAGGCGTCGACCCACGTCGGCCTGACCGCCCCGCGTGTGGACCTCCGGTTTCGCGACCGGCACTCCACAGCGCGAGGGGAGGCCGGTACTGATGGGACTCACCGGTCACGCGACGGCGGCAGCGGACCGGCCTCAGCGGGCCAGGAGGGGGAGGGGTGCGCCGGTGCGGGCCGGGAGTTCGAGGCGGGTGAGGAGGGCTGAGGGTGAGACCTCGACGACGCGGCAGCCGGCCCGGTGGCGGCAGTGGCGGGCGACGGAGCCGTGGCGCAGGCGGTCGAAGCGGCGGCGGGTGGCGGCGCCGAGGACGAGCAGGTCGTCGGGGCCGGTGACGGTGCCGATCAGGGCGGCCCCGGGGCCGGCGTTGATCACCAGCGGGCGGATGACCAGGCCGGACGGGTAGCCGCCGTAGGCCTGCTCGAAGGCGACGTCGAGGCGGCGGCGGGCGGCGTGTTCCGGTTCGGAGCGCGGTCGCAGCCCGTCGCGCTCGCCGGCCGTCCACGCGGCGACGGGCACCAGCACAGCTTCGTTCCGGGCCGCCTCGCCGACGGCGTGGTAGAGGGCGGCCAGACTGCTGAGTGATCCGCTCAGGCCGACGATCACTCGGGTGGTCCCGGTCATGGCCGTTCGCCTCCGTCTCTCCGGATTCGCTCCGGATCCGCTCTCTGGGGTTCGCTCCAGTGGGGCCGTCCGGTGGGGTTCTCCGGGTTGGTGCTCCTCGCTTCGGATGACTCCAGTGAACCCCGGAACGGCCTCCTCCGTACCGGCGCTGACACGACCATGACGCCGGTCACACGCATCTTGACGACCTCCTGACGACCTTCTGGCGACCTTCTGCCGGGGCGACGCCGACGTCTGCCTGGGCGAGCGGGGGGCGTTGGTGCCGTCGCCGGTGACCGTCACCGCGCGGATGCCCATCCTGCGCACCACCTCCCTGACAGTGCGTTCGAAGGAGCGTCAGAAGAGTGTCAAGGTCGGCGGCGACGGCGTAGGCGCTGCGTCAATGACGGGTGCGGTCGGTGTGCGGAGGGTCTCCACTGGAGAGGTCCGGCCGTACGGCCACCGCTTGAAGGGATCCCGCCATGACCGACGCCACCCTCGCCGTCGAGCCGCCGCTACGGCGCGTGGTGCGGCTGATCGACCGCCCGGCCGATCCGGAACCGCCGGCCCGGAGGCCGGAACCCGGGCCCGGGGCCGAGCCTGCCCACGACCGTAGCCGCCCGGCCCACTGCCGCATCGCGATGCAGTTCGAAGACTGACCGAGGAGCGCCGCCATGACCCAGCTCATCGCCCCACCCGTTGTCGGTGACGCCCGCGCCGCCGGGCACGCCGCACCCGCCGCCGATGCGCTCGGCGCCCCCTGGCCGGCCTCGGCGCGGCCCGGCCGGGGAGCCGATCTGCTGGTCGGCGGGGTCGGGCTGGCCGAGGCCGCCGAGCGGTTCGCCACCCCGCTGTACGTGCTGGACGAGGGCGAGGTCCGGGCCCGAGCCCGGGCGTACCGGCGGGCGCTGCCGCACGCCGAGGTGCTGTACGCGGCGAAGGCCTTCCTGTGCAGCGCGATGGCCGACTGGGTCGCCGACGAGGGCCTGGGCCTGGACGTGTGCTCCGCCGGTGAGCTGTGGCTGGCGGTCGCGGCCGGATTCCCGGCGCAGCGGATCCTGCTGCACGGCAACGCGAAGTCCCCGGAGGAGCTGCGGCTGGCGCGTCGGCTGCGGGTGGGGCGGATCGTCATCGACGGCCCGGCGGAGATTGCGAGGCTGGCCGCGCTGGTGGCCGCCGACACCCCGCAGAGGGTGCTGGTCCGGGTCGTCCCGGGGATCGCGGCCGGGCACCACGCGGCGGTGCGGACCGGCGTCGGCGGGCAGAAGTTCGGCTTCCCGATCGAGGGCGGTGAGGCGGCCGACGCGATCGCCCGGGTGCTCGATCAGCCGGGGCTCGAACTCGCGGGCCTGCACTGCCACTTGGGCTCGCAGATCACCGAGGTGCAGCCGTACCTGCGGGCGGTGGACGCGCTGGTGCGGCTGCTGGTCGAGGTCCGGGAGCGGCATGGTGGTGTGGAACTGCCCGAGCTGGACCTGGGCGGCGGCCACGGCATCCGCTACCGGTCGGGGGACACGGAGTTGGACCTGGCCGAGTTCGCCGTACGGGTGACCGACCGGCTGGCGGTGCGCTGCGCCGAGGCGGGCCTGGAGGTGCCACGGCTGCTGGTCGAGCCCGGTCGCGCGATCGCCGGGCCGGCGGCGGTGGCGGTGTACCGGGTGCTGTCCGTCAAGCACGGAGCGGACGGCCGCTGCTTCGTCGCGGTGGACGGCGGGATGAGCGACAACCCGCGCCCGGCCCTGTACGGATCGCCGTACGCGGTGCGGTTGGTCGGCCGCCGCTCGGAGGCGGGAGAGGCGACGGTGGACGTGGTCGGCCGCCACTGCGAGGCCGGTGACGTGCTGGTCCGGGATGCGGTGTTGCCCGCCGACCTGCGCCCGGGCGACCTGCTGGCGATGCCCGCCGCCGGCGCGTACCAGCTGTCGATGGCGTCCGGCTACAACCTGGTCGGCCGCCCGGCGGTGGTAGCGGTGCGCGACGGCCGGGCCCGCCTGCTGATCCGCCGGGAGACGGTCGAGGACTTCCGCCTGCGCGAAGTCGGCCGCTGAGGAGGCCGGGTGCGCGAGAAGTCGGCCCTGCCGACTTCTCGCGACACGGCACCCGTGTGGGCTTGGATTTCCGGCGGCAGCGCTCGCGAGCTCAGGCGGCGGGCCCTCGGCGGAGCGCGGTCAGGCGGTCTTGAGGGTGCCGCCGTCGATGACGTGGTCGGCGCCGTGGATGTTGGCGGCGCGGGCCGACAGCAGGAAGGCGACCAGGTCCGCCACCTCCTCGGGGGCGGTGAGGCGGCCCGAGGCGATGCCGAACTGCCCGGGCAGGGCCGCGAGCAGGTCGTCGTGGTCCACGCCGGACGCTGCGGCCACCTTGCCGCCGAACCCGGCCGGGTCGGTCCACAGCGGACTGGCGGTGAGGCCCGGAGTGACGGTGTTCACGCGGACACCGCGCGGCGCCAGTTCCTCGCTGAGCCGCTTCCCGAAGTGGGTCAGCGCTGCCTTGGCCTCCCCGTAGCCGACCGGCGAGCCGGTGGGCATGCGGGCGTTGATCGAGGAGATGTTCACGACCGCGCCCTTGCGCTCCAGGATGCTCGGCAGCGCCGCCTTGGTGGTCCACACCGCGCTGAACAGGTTGAGATCGAACATCCGCTGCCACTGTTCGTCGTCGGTGTCCAGGAACCCGCCGAGGGACAGCGAATTCGCGTCGCCCGCGCCGACGTTGTTGACGAGGAAGTCGATCCCGCCGACCGCGGTGAGCGCCTGGTCGACGATCGACCGCGCCCCCTCGCGGGTGCTCAGGTCGACGGACACCGCCGCGGCGGCGACCTTCTCCAACTCGGGTGTGACGGTGCGGGCGGCACCCACCACCCGGACACCCTCCGCAGCCAGGGTCCGAGCGATCGCGAGGCCGATGCCGCGACTCGCGCCGGTGACCAGAGCGGTCCTGCCGTTGATACCGAGGTCCATGACTTCCCCGTTCGTGGATGACGAATTCTTGAACTGCAGGTCTAAAATCAGGGCGCAAAAAAGCGCCGTTGCTTGAGGCGGCGTGGTTCAGAGGCCTTGAGGTGGTGTGCCTCAGAGGCCTGCCAGGGTCGTGTCGATGATCTGGTGCAGGACCGGCCGGTCGAACGTCTTGGCCATGACCCGGAGCCCGGCAAGGGCGGTCTGGAGGAACAGCGCCTGCGCCCTGGCGTCCAGGGCCCGGTCGATGTCACCGTCCCGCTGCCCCTGCTGGAGGCGGGCGGTGAACAGCCCGATCATGCGCTCCTCCATGCGCCGCACCGCGCGGGTGGCCTCCTCGTCCCGTCGGCCGAGCTCCGAAACGGTGTTCTGGGCGAGGCATCCGCGGCGGACCGGGCCGTCCAGGTCCATGTCCACGAGCAGGACGAAGTACGCGCGGATGCGTTCCTTGGTGGTGCCGGGCCGCGCCAGGAACTCCTCGGTCACCTCTGCCGCGGTTCGGTCGTAGAGGTCCAGAGCCCTGGCGAACAGCTCACGCTTGGAACCGAAGGAGTGGTACAGGCTGCCCTTGCCGATGCCGGTCGCCTCGGCGAGGTCGGCGGGGGAGGTGTCGGCGTAGCCCTTGGTCCAGAACGTCTCCATCGCCTGTGCGATGACCACGTCCGGTTCGAAGCTCTTCGGCCTGCCCATGGCACTACCGTAGCGAGTACTTGACCTCCAGGACAAGTACTAGGCGTCGGCGGGACCGCGAGGCGGGGTCGTCGTTACGCGAGAAGTCGGGCCGGCCGACTTCTTGCGCAAGGGCGTTCGGGAGTTGGGAACTCCGCCGCGCTTGATGGCAGTGACGAACCCGCGCCGACCCGTAGCGACGCCATTCGGGTGAACGGTCGCCAGGTTCCTTCGTTCACGCCCGACGGGCACGCCAAGCTGGGCGGCGCAGTTTCCGAACTGCCGATTCCGAACCTCCGAGGAAAGGCCGGCCGATGACCCGTGCGCTGATCGTGGTGGACGTACAGAAGGACTTCTGCGAGGGCGGAAGTGTGCCGGTCGGGGGTGGTGCCGACCGGGCGCGGGCGATCGCCGACCTCGTTCAGGGGCCGGACCGCAACGGGTGGAGTCGGGTGGTCGCCACCCGGGACCACCACATCGACCCGGGCGGTCACTTCTCCCCGAACCCCGACTTCCGCGACTCCTTCCCGGTGCACTGTGTGGCGGGGAGCGAGGGCGGCGAGTTCCATCCGCTGTTCGCGCCGGCCGTCGAGTCCGGCGCCGTGGACGAGGTGTTCTTCAAGGGTGCGCACTCGGCCTCCAAGAGCGGCTTCGAGGGTTTCACCGCCGACGGCACGCCGATGGCCGACTGGTTGCACGACCAGGGCGTGGACGCGGTGGACGTGGTCGGCATCGCCACCGACCACTGTGTGAAGGCCACCGCGCTGGACGCCGTCAAGGCCGGGTTCGCCACCCGTGTCCTGCTGGACTACACGGCGGGCGTCGCCGCCGACACCACGGACGCCGCGCTCGGGGAGCTGGGTCGTGCGGGGGTGGACCTGGCGGGCACTCCGGTCGTCCTGGCCGGGTAGTCGCCCTGGCCGGCCGGTCGTGCCGGCCGGATAACAGAACGGTTGCGGAGCCCACCCTTCACGCGTCCAGGGGTTGACGGCGCGGGGAGGGTGGGCGTTTGCTGTGTCCCGCTCGTTGGAACCTGTTTGGTTCTGGTTTGTTTTGTGTGTTTGAACGTTCAAAACGTTGCAAGGCATCACATGGCGAGCGCCACCCACTCCCCTCCCTGCTCTCCAGCGCCGCCCCACCGAGAGGAATGCAATGTCACACCTTTCCCGACGCGACCTGTTCCGCGCCTCCGGAGCCGGCCTGCTGGCCCTCACCGCCGGAGGCGCCCTCACGGCCTGCGGCGGCGGCTCCGGCTCGGGCGGTGCCTCGGGCGGGGACGCCGACACCGGCACCATCACCGTCTGGTCCTGGGCCACCGCCGCCGACGCCCTGCGCGGCATCGTCCCGGCCTTCGAGAAGGACAACCCCGGGATCAAGGTCGACGTCCAGGACATCGGCGAACCCGCCATCTGGGACAAGATCACCGTCGGCCTGGCGGCCGGCGGCCAGGGCCTCGGCGACGTTCTGCACATCGGCTGCGACTACCTGCCGGGGTACATGGAGAAGTTCCCCGGCGGCCTCGCCAACCTCTCCGAGTTCGGCGCCGACGCCCACAAGGACAAGTTCGCCAAGGGCCTGTGGCCGGTCGTCACCGGCAAGGACGGCCACGCCTACGCGCTGCCCTGGGAGGTCAACCCGCTCGGGTTCTACTACCGCAAGGACTACTTCGACCGGGCCGGCATCGACCCCGAGTCCCTCGCCACCTGGGACGACCTGATAGCCGTCGCCGACCGCTTCAAGGCCGCCAACCCCGGCATCGCCATGATCGGCCTCAACAAGGCCGCCAACCCCACCCCCGACCTGGACTTCCTCCAGGGCCTGATGCAGCTCCAGGGCGCCTTCTACTTCGACCTCCAGGGGAAGATCACCGTCGGGTCCGAGCCGGCCGTGCGCGCCCTGACCATCATCAAGCGGCTGGAGGAGGCCGGGATGATCGGCGACACCCCCGGCGTCCAGAGCTGGCCGCCCGTGATGAAGACCGGCAAGCTCGCGGTGGCCGCGATGCCCGCCTGGGCCGCGCACTACCTGGAGAAGAAGTTCCCCGACCAGAGCGGCAACTGGCGCCTCACCAAGCCCCCGGCGGTCACCCCGGGCGGCAAGCACACCGCCCTGGTGAACTCCACCCACCTGGCCGTCGCCGCCTCCAGCCCGCGCCGCCGCGCCGCCTGGAAGTTCGTCGAGTACGCGCTCACCCGCCCCGTCTCGCTGAACGCCATGTTCAACGCGGGCGGCGTCTTCCCCGCCCTCACCGAGGCCTACACCGACCCGCTGTACTCCGCGCCGAGCGCCTTCTACGGCGGCCAGCCGGTGCTCAAGACCTTCGCCGACCTCGCCACCGACGGCGGCGACCCCACCAACTACTCCGGCGACTACGCCCGCGCCCTCAAGCTCGTCAGCGACGCCCAGACCAAGATCCTGCTCAAGGGCGGCGACCCGGCCGCCGTCCTCCAGGACGCCGCCAAGCAGCTCGCCCAGCAGACCGGGCGCGGTATCGCATGACCGCCGCCACCCCGTCCGTCGCCCTCGCCAAGGAGGCCGCGCGGGCGCACCGCACCTTCCGGTGGCGCCGCACCGCCCTGCCGTACCTGCTGCTCGCCCCCGCCCTGCTCACCTTCGGCGTGTTCAAGGCCTACCCGGTCATCGACTCGCTGCTGCTCTCCTTCACCACCGGCTCCGGGGCCGCCACCCGCAACGCCGGCGTCGCCAACTACCGGCGCCTGCTGGACGATCCGCTGTTCTGGACGGCGCTGCGCAACACCGCCGAGATCCTGATCGTGCAGGTCCCGCTGATGCTCGGCCTGGCCCTGCTGATGGCCGTCGGCATCAACTCCGTCGTGGTGCGCTGGCGCGCCGTGTGGCGGCTCGGCGTCTTCATGCCCTCCGTCACCGGCCTGGTCGCCACGGGCGTGATCTTCGCCTTCCTGCTCAACACCGACAACGGCGCGGTCAACTGGCTGCTGAACGCCGTCGGCCTGCCCGCCGTCGACTGGCTGGGCGACCCGTTCTGGGCCCGGATGTCCGTCGTCCTGGTGCTCACCTGGCACTACACCGGCTACAACGCGGTCATCTACCTGGCCGGCCTGCAGGGCATTCCCAAGGAGCTGTACGAGGCCGCGATGGTCGACGGCGCCGGACCGATCCGTCGCTTCACCGCCATCACCGTCCCCGCGCTGCGCCCGGTGCTGCTGTTCACCGTCGTGCTGTCCACCATCGGCACGCTCCAACTCTTCGACGAGCCCTACGTGCTGACCGGCGGCGGCCCGGACAACGCGACCCTCACCGTCTCGATGTACCTGTACCAGAACGGCTTCCGGTACTTCGACTTCGGCTACGCCTCCGCCATCGCCTACGCGCTCACCCTGCTCGTGTCGGTGCTCGGAGCGGTCCAGATGCGCCTGATGGGAGAGCGTGACCGGTGAACCTCAAGAAACTGCGGGGCTGGCCGCTCACCTTCGCCCTGGCCGCCGTCACGGGCCTGTCCATCGGACCGTTCTACTGGCTGGTGATCTCCTCGACCCGCCAGGACACGGAGATCTTCGACTGGCCGCCCAAGCTGCTGCCCGGCGGCCACCTGGGCGAGAACCTCGACCACCTCCAGCAGAAGATCGGCCTGCTCCGGGTGGTCGGCAACTCGCTGCTGGTGGCCGGGATCCAGACGATCGGCGCGCTGATCGTCGCACTGCTCGCCGGGTACGCCTTCGCCAAGTTCCGCTTCCGGGGCCGTACCGTGCTCTTCGCGCTGCTGTTCTCCACCCTCGTGGTGCCCGAACAGGTCATGCTGGTACCGCTGTTCAAGATGATGACGTCCTTCGGGCTGCTCGACACCTACCAGGCGCTCATCCTGCCCGGGCTCTGCGTGCCGTTCGCCATCTTCCTGATGCGCCAGTCGCTCTCCAGCATGCCGGACGAACTCCTGGACGCCGCCCGGGTCGACGGCGCGGGCGAGTTCCGGGTGCTGTGGAGCGTCGTCGTGCCGGTCATGCGGCCGGTGCTCGCCGCCCTGTCGATCTTCCTGTTCCTGGGCTCCTGGAACCAGTTCGTCTGGCCGCTGGTGGCTCTACGCAGCCCCGAGATGCACACCCTGCCGGTGGCCCTCGCCACCCTGCACGGCAACAAGAGCAACACCGACTACGGCGCGATCCTCTCCGGCACCGCGCTCTCCACCCTGCCGATGATGGTCCTCTTCCTGGTCCTCCAGCGGCAGTTCATCTCCGGCCTGCTGGCCGGCGCCACGAAGGGTTGATCATGACCGAGATCTGGGAACCGCACGCCCCGACGGTCGCCGGCGGCCTGCGCCCGCTGTACGCCGAGGGCGTGGAGCTGCGGGTCAGCGGTGCGGCGACCGCCCGCTCGGTGGGCGACGGGGTGGTGGAGGTGAGCGCCGAGGGAACGGGCGAGGTGCGGATCGAGTGGCGGGTGCCCTGCGTCGACGCCACCTCCCTCTGGACCCCTGAGCCGCGCGGCACCGGCTGGCTGCCCGCCGCCTGGAGCGCCCCGCGCCGCACCGGCCTGGCCATCGGCGCGCCGATCGCCGCCCTGGTCGGCACCGGCGACGTCACGCTGTGCGCCTTCGCCGCCGGGCGCCCCGACGTGCTGGCCGGGGCCGGAGTGGTCGAGGAGACCGGCGAGTTCCGGTTCTGGGCGCAGGCCACCGACCGGCTCACGGTGCGGATCGACACCTCGCGCCGGCACTACGCCCGCAGCCTGGCCGAACTCGCCGCCTGGTGGGGCGAGGACTTCACGGCCGACATCCCCGAGCCCGCCCGCCGCCCGGCCTACTCCACCTGGTACTCGATGCACCAGGACGTCTCGCCCAAGGGCGTCGAGACCCAGGCCGCGCTCGGCAAGGAGCTCGGCATGGACGTGATCATCGTGGACGACGGCTGGATGACCGCCGACCGTACCCGCGGCTACGCCCACTGCGGCGACTGGGAGCCGGTCTCGCTGCCCGACACCGCCGCCCACGTGCGGCGCGTCCACGAGCTCGGCGTGCGCTACCTGCTCTGGTACGCGCTGCCGTTCATCGGCAAGGACAGTGCGGCGTACGAGCGGATCGGCCGCTACGCGCTCGCCGACGTCGCCCACATGGGCGCCATCGTCGCCGACCCGCGCTACCCCGAGGTCCGCGACTTCCTCACCGACCGGCTCGCCCGCGCCGTCGAGGAGTGGGGCATGGACGGCCTCAAGGTCGACTTCGTCGACTGGTTCACCCGCGCCGCCGACAGCGCCGACGCTCCGGAGGCCGGCCCCGAGGCGGACTGCGCGAGCGTGGACGAGGGCGTGCAGCGGCTGCTCGCCGCCATCCGGCGCCGGATCACCGCCGCCGACCCGGAGGCGATGATCGAGCACCGCCAGCCGTACGTCAGCCCGGGTCTGTGGCCGTACGTCACCATGGTCCGCGCCACCGACTGCCCGCTCAGCCCGCAGGAGAACCGGCAGCGGACCATCGACGTACGCCTCGCCGCCGGGCCCGTCCCCGTCCACGCCGACATGCTGATGTGGCACCCGGCCGAACCGCCGGAGCAGATCGCCTGCCATCTGATCAACGTCCTGTTCTCCGTCCCGCAGGTCTCCGTCGACCTCACCACGCTGAGCGACGCGCAGCGCGAGGCCATCGCCTTCTGGCTCGGCGTCTTCCGCGACCACACCGCCACCCTGCAGCTCGGCGAACTGCTCCCCGCCCGGCCCGACCTCGGCTACCCGATGGTCACCGCGCGCGGAACCGACACCGTCGCCGTCGCCCGCTACGCCGCGCTGCCGGTGGACGCCTCCGACGACGGCTGGCGCACCCTGCTGGTGGCCAACGCCGACGCCGACCCGGACGTCCGGCTCACCGGCGGCAGCGGGACCGCCGCGATGACGGTGCGGGACGCCCGAGGGCGTATCGTCCGGCAGGGCGAGGTCGAGCTGGACCGGGCGGACACCATTCCCGTGCCGCGCGGCGGGCTGCTGACCCTGCGCCGCTGACCCCGTGCCGCCGCCGGCCGTGCACTGCCGCTGACCGTGTACTGCCGCCGACCGTGCACCGCCGCCGACCATGCCTGGAGGAGACCGCGTGCCCGAGGGACCGCAGCGACCGCGCCGCGGCGCCACCACGATCGAGGAGGTCGCCCGCGCGGCCGGGGTCTCCCGGCAGACCGTCTCCAACGCGCTCAACGCCCCGCACCGGGTCCGCCCGGCGACCCTGGACCGGGTGACCGCCGCGATCCGCGAACTCGGCTACCAGCCCGACCAGTCGGCCCGCTCACTGCGCAGCGGCGCCCGGCGCACCCTCGGCTACCTCGCCCCGGTCGACGACCCGCTCGACCCCAACCCGCTGATGGCCGGCTTCCTGGAGGCCCTGGTCGACGCGGCCGGGGCCGAGGGCCAGCGGGTGCTGCTGTTCCGGGCCGCCCCGCCGGCCGGGAACCCGGCCGCCGCGATCGACGAACTGGTGGCGGCCCGCCAGGTGGACGGGCTGGTGCTGGCCGACGTGCTGGCCGACGACGCCCGGATCGCGCACGTCGCCCGGCTCGGCGTCCCCTTCGTCAGCTTCGGCCGCACCGGCCCGGGGGAGCCGCAGCACTGGGTGGACATCGCCAACGACGCGGCGATGGCGGCGGTGGTGCGGCACCTCGCGGCGCTGGGCCACCGCCGGATCGGCTACCTCGGCGCCGCCGAGGACCTGCCCTGGATGGCGGCACGGCGGGCGGGCTTCCTCGCCGAGGCAGGGCGGCTGGGGCTGTCCGCGGTGACGGTGGGCGCTCCGGAGACGCCGGTCGGTCCGGCCGGGACAGTCGGTCCGGACGGGGCGGGGGCCGTCGGCGGGGCGGGCGCGGCGGGCTCGGCAGGGGTGGATGCCGCGGAAGGCGCCGCGGGTTCGGGCCCGGCGGAGGGCTCGGGGGCGCCTCGGTCGGCGGTCGCCGCCGTCCGGGCGCTGCTGCGCCGCCCCGACCGGCCGACCGCCTTCGCGGCGGGCAGCGACCTGCTGGCGCTGGACGTGTACGAGGCGGTCCGGGCGGAAGGGCTGGTGGTCGGGCCCGGCGGAGTGGCCGTCACCGGCTTCCACGACACCCCGCTCTGCCGCCACCTGCACCCCGCGCTGACCTCCGTCCGGCTGCCGCTGCGGGCGATCGCCGGCGCCCTGGTGGGCCGACTGCTCGGCCAGGTGCGCGGGGAGGCGGGGCCGGTGGCGGGGCTGGAGCTGCCTGCCGAGCTGGTGGCGCGGGGGAGCAGCGGGTAGGCGGACGAGTCCTACTCGGTGGCCGGTGCGACGATCAGTTCGCCGACCAGCCCGGCGGCCGTCGCCCGCTGCTCGGCGGGCAGGGCGTCGTCGGTGACCAGGACGTCCAGCTGCTCCAGGGTGGCGAAGGAGGCCAGGCCGACCGCGTTCCACTTGGTGTGGTCGGCCACCACGACCACCCGGCGGGCCGACTGCAGGAAGGCGCGGTTGGTCTCCGCCTCGGCCAGGTTGGGCGTGGTCAGCCCGGTCTCGGGGGAGAGGCCGTGGCAGCCCAGGATCAGGAGGTTGACGTGCAGGGAGCGGATCGCCTGGTCGGCCACCGGTCCGACCAGCGCGTCCGAGGGCGTCCGGACGCCGCCGGTGAGGATCACCGTCGTGGTGGCGGGGGTGCCGTCCTCGTCGGGCTGTTCGAGGAGGTCGGCGATCCGCAGCGAGTTGGTGACCACCGTGAGGCCCTCGACCGCCCGCAGATGTCGGGCGACCGCGAAGGTGGTCGTTCCGGCGGCCAGCCCGACCGCCGAGCCGGGCGGCACCAGCGCGGCGGCCGCCCGGGCGATCGCCTCCTTGGCGGGCATTTCCCAGTGCGCCTTGGTCTCGAACCCGGGCTCGCCGCTGGCCGGCGCCTCGATCCGCACCGCGCCGCCGTGTACCTTCTGGACCAGGCCGCGGCGGGCCAGTGCGTCCAGGTCGCGGCGGATCGTCATGTCGGACACCCCGAGGTCCCGGACCAGCTCGGTCACCCGGACCCCGCCACGCGCGCGGACCTGCTCCAGGATCTGCACGCGACGCTGCCCGGCGAGCGGTTGGGCGCTGTCAGCCATCGGGAGGCCTCCTTCGACCACTTCCGGTGAGTGGTCCTGGTGGATAATGTTTGGGAGTGTAGCTTTCTGTTGATTCCAACGGCTTCACTCAGAGGAAGAAGGCCATGCCCGGGACGACCCTGGCTCAGCCCACCGTCAGGACCGCGACCACCCTCGCGGACGGTCGGCAGCTGATCTACTACGACCGCGGCACCGCCGCCCCCCGAACCGCCCCCGACCGGCGCCCGCTGGACCCCCAGGCCCCCGGGTCCGAGGTCCGGCTCGACCCGGCCACCGGCGACTGGGTCACCATCGCCGCCCACCGTCAGGCCCGCACCTACCAGCCACCGGCCGAGGAATGCCCGCTCTGCCCGTCCCGGGACGGGCGGCTCAGCGAGATCCCGGCCGAGGACTACCAGGTGGCCGTCTTCGAGAACCGCTTCCCCTCGCTCGCCGGCCCGCCGGCCGACCCCTCCCCGGACGCCGACGGCCTGTGGACCGGCGGTCCCGGCGCCGGCCGCTGCGAGGTCGTCTGTTTCACCGCCGACCACGACGCCTCCTTCGCCGACCTCACCCCCGAGCGGGCCCGCCT